>CAYZYD010000138.1:0-8616 GCA_964482505.1 uncultured Planctomycetia bacterium
GAACGGGGCGTACCTGCGAAATTTATTCGTCGAATTGCGGATACACCACACTAGTGTCCTGTTCGAAAAGTTCGAGCAAGAATCGCCGGCCCTCGACCTCCCTGGCGTTGTTGCCGCTCCTCGAAGGAGTTACCAATCCGACTTGCGTCGCGGCGCCTAGCCAGGAAGGCCGAATGGCTCGCCGAGTTCTCACTCGAACTTTCCGAACAGGACACTAGAAGCCCGGCCGAAAAGTCAGAGTCGACGAGGGCGGCGCCCCTCTGTTTCCCTACCCAAATCGATTCGGACTTCTATGATGACGCGCTTCTGCGAGAAGAGCGTCTCATGATCAAACGAGCGAAAAAGAACTCCACGGCCGCCGCTCCAGGCAACCCGCACGCTGCCACCCAAGCTGGCACCGAGGCTTCGGACTCGGCCGCGGGGGCAGCGTCTGAGCTGACGCCGATGATGCGTCAATACCACGACGCCAAGTCGAAACATCCCGGCGAGATCGTTTTCTTTCGGATGGGCGATTTCTACGAGATGTTTTTCGACGACGCCGAGGTCGCGGCGGGGATTCTCGGCATCGCGCTCACTTCGCGAAGCAAAGATCGTTCGGGGGTGAAGATCCCGATGGCGGGCGTACCCGTCAAGTCGCTCGACGCCCACGTCCGTAAGTTGCTGCTCGCCGGTAAGCGCGTCGCGATCTGCGAACAGCTCGAAGATGCCAATCTGGCCAAAGGCATCGTCGAACGCGGCGTGGTCCGCGTCATCACCCCGGGCACCTTTGTCGAGGAGAACTGCCTCGAAGAGAGCGAAGCGCACCATCTCGCGGCCCTCCTGTCCTTGGGCGACCGAGCCGGGCTCGCCTGGATCGATCTTTCGACAGGTCGCTTCTGCGCTGAAGACCTCGCTCCGAACGAGCTCGAACCCGCGATCCTCCGCATCCGTCCCGTCGAGCTCCTCTACACCGAAGGGCTGCGGGCCGACGAAGATCCACAACTTCGCTGGATCGAGCAGACGCTCACGCGCACTCACCTGACCGGCTATCCCGAGTGGCACTTCGATCACTCCGTCGCCCGCGAACGACTGCTCGGCCACTTCGGCACCACCACGCTCGAAGCGTTTGGCTGCGAAAACCTGACGGTCGGAATCCAAGCAGCCGGGGCGCTGATCCACTATCTCGAAGCGACGCAGAAGCAGACGCTCCCGCACATTCTCAAACTGAGCCGCGGCCGCACCCGAAACAGCTTGAAGCTCGATGCCGCGACCTTTCGCGCGCTCGATCTGCTCGAGGTCGCGCGGACCGGCGACCGCCAGGGATCACTGCTCGAACATCTCGATCGCACCCGGACTGCGCTCGGGGCTCGTCTCCTGCGCGAATGGATCGGTACCCCGCTCCTCGATCTCGACGAGATCCTCGCGCGTCAACGCGCGCTCGGCGACCTCAGCGAAGATCGTGACCGCCTCGACCAGATTCGTCGCGAGCTCGGTCAGATCCGCGACATCGAACGGCTCGCGTCGCGCGCGTCGCTCGGCCGCCTCAACGGACGCGACTTGCGCAGCCTCGAACGATCGCTGAGACCGACGCCCGAGATCGCAAAGCAACTCGACGATACCGGAAGTCACTGGCTCGAAGAGGTTCGGGCCACGCTCGAGAACCCGCGCCTCATCGAGCTGGCCGATGAGATCGACGCCGCGATCTCACTCGAGCCCCCGATCTCGGTCAAAGAGGGCGGGCTCATCCGGGACCATTACGACTCGGATCTCGACGAATTGCGCAAGTTGACGCGCGACGGCGTCGACTGGATCGCCAAGTTTCAAGCGCGCGAAGCGGAGCGCACCGGGATTCCAAACCTCAAGGTCGGGTACAACCGCGTATTTGGCTACTACCTCGAAGTGACCCACACGCATCGCGAACGCGTCCCCGACGACTACATCCGCAAGCAGACGCTCAAGAACGCCGAGCGCTATATCACCCCCGATCTCAAGGAGCAGGAGAGTCGCGTCCTCAGCGCCGAAGAACAGGCGCAGAACCTCGAGTACGAGCTCTTCCAAGCGTTGCGTCAACGGGTCGAAGAGGAACTTCCACTGCTGCAGGAGACCGCCGAGGCGCTGGCCAAACTCGACGCCGTCGGCTCGCTGGCTGAGCTCGCGCGCGTCGAGGAATACGTGCGGCCCGAACTCACCGAAGAGATCGTGCTCGAGATCGAAGCGGGCTTTCACCCCGTGGTTGGAGCCGGTGCCCGACGCGAGACTTTTACCCCGAACGATGTCGTCCTTGCGGGAGGTGGGCCGTCGCTCGCGGTGATCACGGGTCCCAACATGGCCGGTAAGTCGACTTACATCCGACAGACCGCGCTTATCGTTTTGCTCGCCCAGATCGGTTCCTACGTCCCGGCCGCCCGCGCGCGTATCGGCCTCACCGACGCAATTTACACGCGGGTCGGCGCCGCCGACGATCTCGCCCGCGGCCAATCGACCTTTATGGTCGAGATGACCGAGACCGCACACATCCTCAACAACGCGACCGACCGATCGCTCGTCATCCTCGACGAAGTGGGCCGCGGCACGAGCACCCTCGACGGCGTCAGCCTCGCCTGGAGTATCGCTGAGCACCTAATCCGGACCAATCGATCACGCACCCTCTTCGCCACCCACTACCACGAACTGATCGAGCTCGAGGAGCACTTTCCCCATCAGGTTCAGAACCTCAACGTGCTCGTCAAGGAGTGGCAAGAGGAGATCGTCTTCTTGCACCAGATCGTGCCCGGCTCGACCGATAAGGCCTACGGGATCCACGTGGCGCGGCTGGCCGGAGTCCCCGAAGCGGCGCTGAGACGCGCCCGCGATATCCTCTCAGCGCTTGAACTCAAGCAGAACACGGGCGGTGGCGTGCCCGCCGAGCGAGCGAACGCGAGCCAGCAGCTCAACCTCTTCGAACGCGACTACGAAGCCACGCTCGAGCGACTCCGCTCGATCCACGTCGAGGAGACAACTCCGCTCGAAGCCCTCCGGATCCTCGATGAGCTCAAGCGCAGTCTGCCTTGATCATCCCCTCTAACCCGCATTAACCCGCATTATTCACGAGCCCGCTACTGCGAAGTCGCAAGGCGTCCGCAGGAGTCAGACGACTTCTCCCGTGGGTCGTGAACTGTAAATTGATGCGAGTTAGCTCGACTCGGAGAGCGCCTCGATCGCGGCTTCTACTTCGTCGAGGGGCAGACCGACGACGTTGGTGAAGCTTCCATCGACGCACTGGATCAGCGCCGCCCCGAGACCCTGGATGCCGTAGCCCCCCGCCTTATCGAGCGGTTCGAGCGTCGCGATATAGTTCTCGATCGCGGCTGCGGTCAGTTTGCGGAAAGTCACCGTGGAACTCACCTGTCCCGACTTGAGCTCGTCCCCGCGTCCGACGGCGTACCCACTCGTGACCGTGTGCTTGCGACCCGAAAGTCGGGTCAAAAACTCGCGTGCGGTTTCGGGATTCCCGGGTTTGCCGAGCATCTCACCGTCGATAGTGCAGACGGTATCGGCAGCGATAATCAGATCGAACGCGATGTTCTCAGCTTTGAGTTGCTGAGCCACGGCCTGACACTTTTCGCGAGCCATCCGCAGCACGTATTCATCGACCGCCTCGGAGTCGTTCCAACTCTCGTCGACCGCGGGAGCCCGGGCCGAGACCTCATACCCAGACGTCCGCAACAAGTCGAAGCGGCGCGGTGAACTCGAGGCGAGCACGATGAAGGGTGACAAGTGAAGCTCCTTTTTTAGCGGATGAATTTATGGGCGTAAGAGCGGATGTGCTGTCCGTTGAGAACGTGGAAGCGCCGCAACCGTTCGAGTGTACTCAAACTGAAGGTCGAAACCGGCAGGTAGAGGATGTGCTTCCCGCGCCGGTTCGCTTCGGTCCGAAGCTCGGGTCGCGGCGGTTTCTTCGCGAGGTAAACGACGTAGTGATCTTCGGCCCAGTAGATCGCGGCGAGTAGCAGCCGCTCGGCCGGCGTCCGGGCGCGCTCAAAGCGTAGGTCTTCCCAGAGGTCGGGAATCGGTTTGGGCGGAAATATAAGGAGACACCCCCCGTAGTGCGCGCGAGCGACCCCGGGACCGAGGATGTCCTGCTTAAAGTCGGTCGCGTAGAAGGCGAGCGTCGACTCGTTCTGGTGCTCCGCCATCCAGGTCGTCCGCCACGGGAACTTCTCACCGAAGTCATCTTCTTCAAAGATGATCACGAGCGCGCCGACCGCCCCGGGGATCCGCGGCTCCTCGCGCACAAAGATGCGCCGCTCGAGGACGTCGCGCATGGTGGCGCGAATATCGATGCCGTCGAGCAGCGAAGTTTCAAACGGTTCGACGCGAGTCGTCCCGACCCGGGCCAGACTGAGCGCGCGCTTCCCGACGTAATCGCGGAAATTCTCGATGATCAAGTCCTCCGGGGGCCATGAACACTGGTAGTAATCGGACCAGCTCTGGGTGTAGATCCGGCGCTGTTGCGAATCGGGTCGACGTTCGAAGGTGAGGTTGCCGACCTGAAAGGCGGTGGTGCCGACCCGCTGCACCAGGCGCCGGGCGCCGTGACCGTCGTCGTAGTGATCGGGGCCGAACTCGGTCACTTCGGGGGGGTCGAGCTCGGCTTCCTCGCGTTCGCGCGTTGGTGACGAACTCTCCGTCGACTCACAACCCCCCGATCCGCCAAACTCGACGGACTCGACTCGATCGGGATCGCCCGAACTCGGCAGATCGAATTCCTCGGCAAGCGAAGTCGGATCGTCGCGCTCGCCCCGCTGGTAGGGATAATCGTGGGCGACCTCGAGCACGGCGAGCCCGAAGTCGTTGCCGACCACCCCCTTGCTCGCGACTGCGAGTGTGTAGCTGTCGGGCATTAATCGCCCACTCCGCACCGTCAATTTGCGCACGTAGCTGAGGAGTGTCCGAAGCCGACCGACCTCGGGGATTTCGAGGCTACCCGGGTCGCGTTCGCGGAGCAGATCGCGCGCGCGCAGGAGGAGTTGGGTCAACGTCTTGGGGAAGTGAAACGCCTCGGCAAAAAGCGCGGCCCGGTTGCGTTCGTAGAGCGCGACCGTGTAGGGCAGCTCGCCCATGAGGAGCGGAAGCGAGCGCGGTCCGGGGTGGACGAGCTGGAGTTGTTCCTCGGGCACTTCGATCGCTTCTTCGGCGAACTCCCCGGTCCCCGCTTCAAGATATTGACGGATCCCGGCCCAGTGCGCGAGGCCGCAGATAAAGAGGACCGGGCCCTCGCTTCGCTTTGAAAGCTCCGCCAGGCGGGCCGCCATGTGACGCTCGCGAACCTCGTCGAGTTTGGGGTCTGCGACCAAACGGAAACCCGCGTAAGGTCGCACCGCGTCGTAATAGGATTGGATCCCGAGCGAGAGCAGCGCGTAGGGATCGGGAAGCTGAATCGGGCTAGCCTCGTAACCCTCGATCTCTGCGTCGACCCAATGCAACGCGACGCGTTCGCGCAGCGCGATGCGAACCGCCTCGCTGACCGCGTCGGCGGGTTGAACCGACAGCGTAAACCACGGCGACTCGGATTCGAGAAAGAGCGGCTCCTGTCGATAGAGGATTGCCGAGATCACGGGAAGAGCTTCGACCGCGCGCTGGAACGGGCCCGCCACAAACTCGGGGAGTTCCAGCGCGACCGCGGCGTAGCGCTGCGAAAGCAACCGACGGCGAACCTCGAGCGCAAACGCGAGACGTCCGTGGATCACCGGCACGCATTCGACGTTCTCCCAAGTCAATTTCTCCGGCGGCGTCGCTCCGGGCCGCGGACTCATTCGCGCTCTCCTCCGTCGGGGCCCGAATCGTCGTCGCTTGAAAGATCCGTCCAGCCGCCGAACATCTGGTCGAAACGGACGACGTTGTCGTCGATGAGCGCGCCGCGGGCGCGCGACTCGAAGTCACGCGCATCATCCCCGAGTACCTGCTTGATCGCCTGGTCGAAGGCCTCTTCGATCGGCGTCCCGACTCGCTGCTTGAGCTTGAGAGCAAAACGCATGATGTTGATGCCGTCGCGCGTTGAGTAATCGAGTCGGTACTTGTGGCTTTCGGCCAAGAAGTCGGCGCAGAGCTCGACCAAACTATCGGGGGCAAAGTCGACGTTGTATTTGAGAATCTGAATCTCCTCCTCGCGTTCGGGGTACTCGAGGAAGATCTTCGGTTGCAACCGACTGACGATGTACTCGGGAATCTCAAAGGTGCTCGCGTCATCGTTCATGGTCACGCAGCAGCGGAACTCGGGATCCGCGTCGATACGGAGACCCGCGACGAGCGATTCGACGTAGCGCCGGTTGTCGAGCAGCGGCGCGAGCGAAGCCCAAGACTTCTCAGACATTCGATTCGCCTCGTCGAGGATGCAGATCCCCCCCTTGAGCATCGCAGAGACGAGCGCCGAGGCCTGATAGGTGATCTCACCCCCCTTAGTGAGAACCGGCATGATGACGAGATCCTCGGGCCGCGTATCCATCGTGCACTGAAAGATAAACACGTCTTTGCCAAAGCGCTCACCCGCGGCTCGAGCCAGCGTCGTCTTTCCCATCCCCGGCTTACCCACGATGCGCGGGCAGAGCGGCGGATCGTCGGGCGTGACAAGGGTCCAACAGGCGAGCACTTGCTCGAGCACCTCGCCCTGCCCGATCCATTGCGAGTCACTCGCCACCGGCTTGACGAGGTGGACTTCGATGCGATCGATCGTCATTGATTCCATGGGGTTGCCTTTTGTCGATGCTCAAGAGTTGGCGTGGTCGAAAGATTGAGTCAGAGACCGGGATCCGTTGTGCGGACAGCCCGCTCGCAAAGCCGGTCGGAACACCGGTGCGGACAGCCCCCTGCGTTGTAGCCGAAGAGGCGCGCTCCTTCGAGGCCTGCCTGGGGAATGGAGCGCAACTCAAGGCCTCAATGAGAAGCGGCGGCGCCGTCTCGCTGAAAATTCGTGCTGACCGACTCAGATCGTTGCCTGCGACATGATCGTCGGCCTGAGCAATGTCTAACTCTCAGACTGCGCCGTGCACAACTCGGCGGAGAGCGGACTTCTCGGTTTTTTTGTACAGACGCAGAATGGAATTCAGCCGAACCCTGGATTGTGCTTAACCCGCTCGGGGCGCAGACCTCGCTCGCTTGAAGACGCTTGACGATTTTAGTCGCGGCCCTCAAGCGACAAGGTTCAGTCCACGTGGGCCCCAACCTTGCCGTACAGCGGTGACACCCGATGTACCACGCAAAGGTTCCTGACCCGAAGGGGAAAGCATGCGATTAGCTTCGATAGGATTGCTACTAATTTCACTACTTAATACCGGCTTTGGCGAGGGCACTGAGACCCTGGGAGAGGCCAATCTCTCTCTGGCCTCGGGATCGGGCTTCATCGGGGCGGGCACCGGTCTGAGTTCAGGGTCTGGGACGATCGACGTCGTCGTACCCGGAGAAGTAAAACAGGTCCTGCTCTATTGGTCCGGCTCCGTTATTGGAGACATGCCATCGGACAATACTCTGGTGATCGACGGGCAGGTAGTGGAGGGCACCCTCATCGGCGGCCCCACCTTCTTCTTCGATTTTGAAGGTCTGTTTTTCGCGTCGAGCTACCGCGCCGACATCACCGACCTCGATCTCGTGAGCCAGGGAAGCAATTCGCTCTCGGTCAGCGGTCTCGACGATGAGCAGTCGAGTGGAGCCGGGCTACTCGTGATCTACGACGACGGTACGCCCGCGATCGACTTCGGCTTGACCGACGGGCTCGATATCGCATTTCCCGATTTCCCCGAGCCGCGCCAGACGACGGTCCCCCAAACCTTCTCGGTGACCCCATCGGCGGTCGATCGCACGGGTGGGGTCACCCTGCTCGTCGCCTGCTTGGATAAGGCGTCCGACGTACGCGTCACCGTGGGCGGTCAAGTGACCGAGTACCTCAACGCGCTTTCGAGTAACGACGGACCCTTCTGGGATTCCCTCAATGTCGTCTTCCCGATACCGGCGGGCGCCTCGGAAGTCACCGTGGAAGTGTTGACCACGAGCAACGGCGTGCCCGCCCAAGCATCACCGTGCTGGATCGCGGCGGCGGTCAGCACCGAGGTCGCGATAACACCACCCCCCAGCGATAACACCCCGCCCACGGTTACGTGTGAATTCGAACGCCTTACCCGGTTCTGTAAACGCGTGAGATTCGACGCCTCTGACGCCGAAGGCGAGGTTTCCGTCGAAGCCTCTATCGACTTCGGCTGCGTCCAAATTCCCGTGAGCGACGGCGACCTGGTCAAAGGGCTCAGATTCCGCAACTTCTGCCGGCTCAGAATCTTCCCCTGCTTTATCTTCTTCATATCCCCACAAGCAGAGCTCGTCGTGACCGCGACGGACGAAGCGGGCAACGTCTCGACTTGTACCGATTCGTTTCGTTAATTCTCGACACTCGCCCCGACGTACTAGCGAGCCGATAGCAGTTCGCCCGTAAAGTGCTTTCGATTGGACGCGGCATGAGACGTAGCCGCCTCAACCGAAAAGACTTTGCGGGCGGGCTGCTAGGCGCCGCGACGCAAGTCGGATTGGTAACTCCTTCGAGGAGCGGCAACAACGCCAGGGAGGTCGAGGGCCGGCGATTCTTGCTCGAACTTTTCGAACAGGACACTAGCC
>CAYZYD010000139.1:0-8613 GCA_964482505.1 uncultured Planctomycetia bacterium
CCGAATGGCTCGCCGAGTTCTCACTCGAACTTTCCGAACAGGACACTAGCAGCCTTGCCCCAGCAAGTTGGCTGAACTGCTTTCCTTTTGGCCTCTCATCGATTATCCGTGCTAGCTCTCCAGAAAGGAAGATCATGCGCTTACTCAGAAAATCTCCGCTCCTGCGCGGAGCGACCCTGACTCTCGTCGGTGCCGTCGCGGTTTGGCTCGTCTTGCAAGGGATCGCGCTCAGCCACTGTGAGATCCCCTGTGGGATCTACGGTGACAAGGTTCGCATCGCTTTGCTCCTCGAAGATATCACTACGATCGAAAAGTCGATGAAGCGGATTAACGCCCTGTCGTCCAAGGCGATGACCCCGCAAGACGTCAACCAGGTCGGTCGCTGGATCGCGAACAAGGATGAGCACGCGACCAAGATTCAGCACACTGTCATGCAATACTTCATGACGCAACGGGTCAAGCCTGCCGCCGCAAGCGACAAGGAGGCCTACCAGAAGTACACGACTCAGATCATGTCGCTGCATCAAATGCTCGTGCATGCGATGAAGTGCAAGCAAACGCTCGAACAAGCCCACGTGGACAAGCTCCGTTCTCTCGTCCAGACTTTTGCGGAGGCCTACTTCAGCAAAGAGGACCTCGAGCATCTGCGTGAGCACCACAAGTAGCACGCGAAACGAATTCGACGCGCTTGGCGGTGATAAAACGCTTGTGGTTGGGACTCGTCCCGAGACGTTTTCGCGGGCGGGCAAACCTGGCAGCCCGCCCGAAAACTCTTCCGCGCGGGAGGCCGAGCTTCCTTCGCCCCGCGCCCCCGGCGAACCTCGGGGCTTTTGAGGGCAATGGGCTTCCGGGGGCGATGGGCCTCCGGGGGCGATGGGCTCGAAATCTCGACCTCCCGCATCGCATGCAGTTTTTCGGGAGGGCTGCTGGGATGTTCTCGGGAATTTGCTGGCACGCAAGCCGACTCGACCGCAATTCCCGCTCGATGATTGCTACTTTGCGCCGACTTTGTGTTATTCTTTTGAGCTTCCGGCGGAGACGACCACTGGGCCGTGCTGCAGGGCGCGGTTTCAGCATGACGCTTCCTTGCCGCGTCCCCGCCGGAGTTGCCAAACTGCGAATTTTAGATTCCGAGGTTGGCGATCGGTGAACTGTGAACGGGTCAGGCCTTAGCGGGAGCAGCCACAGCAGTCCCCATCGTTGCGCTGGCCTCGGTTTTTCTCTTCCGGGTGGGGATCACTCGAGAAAAGCCGGGCTCTTTATCTTTGACGAGCTCGCCGTTTATCAAGGCAGTCGATGGACGCGCAAAACCCTTCACCCAACCCCGCTGAACCCACCGCCCCTCGGGGTGCATTCGCGGGATATCAGGTCATCGCGCGGCGTTATCGCCCTCGACTTTTTCACGAAGTCGTCGGTCAGGAGGGGGCGGCTGAGACCCTCAAGCAGGCGATCCTCAAAGAGCGGCTTGCGCACGCCTATCTATTTTGCGGACCGCGTGGCGTCGGCAAGACCTCGATGGCGCGCATCTTTGCGAGTGCTCTCAAATGCCCGCAGGCTCAAGAGGCCGATCCCTGCGGGGAGTGTGAGACGTGCCGCCATATCGCCACCGGGGAGGATATGGATGTCGTCGAAATGGACGGCGCATCGCACCGCGGCATCGACGATATTCGGGATCTGATCCAGCACGTCAAGTTTCGACCGACCGCAGGGCGCTACCGAATTTTTATTATCGACGAAGTCCACATGCTGACGCGCGAAGCCTTCAACGCGCTCCTCAAAACGCTCGAAGAGCCTCCCGCGCACGTCAAGTTCGTCTTCGCGACCACCGAGCCCGAGAAGGTCTTGCCGACGGTGATTTCGCGATGTCAACGGCTCGACTTCGCCGCTATCTCGCCCGCCGATATCGTCAAAAGGCTAAAACAGATCTGCGAGCAAGAGAGCGCGACTCCCGAAGAGGGATTGCTCATGCGAATCGCCGAGCTCTCGCGTGGAGGCATGCGCGACAGCCAATCGCTGCTCGACCAGTTGCTCTCTTTCTCGGGGCTCGAGCCAACCCTCGCAGACCTCGACCGCATCACGGGTCGACTCGCTCCCAAGGAGATCGCAGCGCTCGTCCAAACGGTGATGGCGGGGAATCGCTCGAGCGTTGTGTCCGAACTCGAAAAATGCCTCGGGAGCGGTACCGACGCCGCGGTCCTCACCGAGCAGCTTCTCGAAACGCTGAGGAATGAGCTGCACGAAGGCCTGTCCGCGGGTTGGAGTGAGGAAGCCGTAGAACGTCAGTTGATCGCCGCGGAGATCCTCCAAGAGGCGCGTTTGCGGATGCGACTCCTGACGCAGGCAGATCTCATCCTCGAACTCGCTCTGCTGCGGATCGCTTCGCTCTCGGAGGCCTTCGATCTCGGTCAGGTCGACGACGGCGTGGTCGTTGCGGCTCAAAAAAAAAATGATCGACAAAACCGGGGTCGAGTAAAGAGCGAGACGGTAGAAGCTTCGGGACCGACCCGACCGAGTGAGCCAGCTCAGAGTGAGCCTGCTCCGAGCGAGCTAGATCCTCAGGCTCAGCCAGGCCCCTCCGAGCCCGAGAATTACGAGGGAGTCGACACATACCCCACGGTCGCGGCCGAGAAGCCGGCGACGGGCAAACTCGAAAGCTCGCTCGTGAGTGACTGCCTCGAAGCGATTTCACCAACGCTCGCGCGGGTCGCTCGGATTGAGCTGGGGGAGGGTGACCGCCTCGCGGTCGCCGTGCCGCGGGCGGTCGAGCAGATCGTCGGAGCGGAGTGGCCCAACCGGCTCAAACGCCAGCTGCGTGAAAAGCTCGGACGTGCGATCCCAGTTGACGTTGATCTCGTCGAAGAAGCGACGCAGAGTGATGAGGCCTCGACCGACCGCGAACCTCCACCGATCGTCGATCGCGCGGTCGAGATCTTTCGCGGCAAACTACTCGGTGATTCCTGACTCAAGACAAAAGGAGACGGCATGAGTCTTGGCGACATGAGCCAGCTGTTTCAGCAAGCGCAGAAGATGCAAAAAGACGTCAAGGCGGTCCAAGAGGATCTCAAAAAGCGTACCGTGGTCGGCGAATCGGCCGGGGGCATGGTCAAGGTCTACGCAAACGGCCAGCAGGAAGTTCTCAAGGTCGAGATCGATCCCCAAGCTGTCGATCCCGACGACCTCGGGATGCTCGAAGATCTTGTTCTCGTGGCGATCAAAAACAGTCTCGAGAAGTCGACCGAGTTATCGCAGGAGGAAATCGGACGCGTGACCGGGGGGCTCAATCTTCCGGGTCTCTTTTAGTAGCTATGATATTGGGTCGTCTGAAACCCTGGCGTTTTGATATCACCGACTCCGAACTAGGGCTGGTCGTGGCGGAACCGCAGATTCTTGATCGAGGCATGCGAGCTGAGAACTTCGGCAGGTCCTCGCACCGAAGCGAGCGGTTTTGACAACCTCAAAGTTGCTCGACGCTTTGATTACCGAACTCACTCGTCTCCCTGGGATCGGTATGAAGTCGGCGGAGCGGCTCGCCTACCATCTGCTGATGACCGAGAAGGGCGAAGCGCTCGCGCTCGCGGATGCGATCCGAGAACTCAAGGGGAAGCTGCGGAGTTGTCGCCGTTGTCACAACATCGCGGCTGAAGAACTCTGCGAGGTGTGCCGCGATCCGAAGCGAGAGACCACGCTTCTCTGCGTGGTTGAACAGCCGCGCGATCTCCAGGTCATCGAGGCGAGCGGCGCCTACCGCGGGCTCTACCATGTGCTCGGTGGGAGTTATGCACCGCTCGAGCGACGCGACGAGGGTTCGCTGACGCTGCGACAGCTCAAGTCGCGAATCCAAAAGGAGGGGATCGAGGAGGTGATCATCGCGACCAACCCCGACTTTGAAGGAGATGGGACGGCGCTCGTAATCGCTGAGTTTCTCAAGGGTGAGTCGGTCCAGGTCAGTCAGATCGCCCGGGGGATCCCGAGTGGAAGCCATCTCGAAAACATGAACCGTTCAATTATCGCCGATTCGCTGAGCGGCCGACGAGTCTACCGGAGTCCGCCGCCAGAAGATTCTGGCCGTGAATCGGCCGAATCGTAATGGTTCGAGGTTGTGTTTTGGCTCTACTCTTCGGGCTTGTCACCTCGCAGCTCCTCGGCTGCGGCTGGGTCCGTCTTACTCGGGTGACGAGAGCGGATCGCTATCAAGAGGCGATGACTGAAGCCGCGGCCGCGGTCACCGAACATCGTTGGCAGGTCGCTTACCGAGCCTACTGCGATGCTCTCGACTACCAACCTTATGATTCACTCGCGTGGCGAAGCCGGATCGATTGCGCGGTTCGAAGTCGATCTGAAGCTTTAATTCGCGAGACCCAAGAGAGTTTGACCCGAGAGATCGAGCGAGCGACGGCTCAACCGCGAGCTCAACTCGTTCTCTGGCGGGCTGTACTCGGCTTTCGCGTGCCGCTTGAGTCCGAGATTACCTCTTCCGACGCTACGGATCATCTCGCCGCCGATTTCGACACGGTGTGGCGGCTGAGCGGGGGGCAGCTCGACCTCTTCTTTGACGCCGATCTCTACATGATTCAAACTCCGGAGGAAGCGCGGCGGCTACTCGCTCTCCTCGAGACACTCGAGCCGAAGAGGCCGCGTCTTGAGTATTGGATCGCGACGATCCGCGTCGATCTCGGCGAACCCTACCCGCCCCTCGGTCCGTCCGATGAGACGCTCGTCCAGGCGTGGCGCGCTCTCGACCATTCGAAGTACGCCGACGCGCAAACGCTCCTCGGAGAAGTGCCGGCCGGTCGTCACGACGTCGATCTTCTGCGCGCGCTGATGACTGTCGAGACCGAAGACTACCTGAGCGCTTCGCAAGCCGCCCGATCGGGGGATTGGCCGCGAGCGGCTTCGGCCTACTTCGAAGCACGGCTCGCGTTGCGGCAAGGGCGAGTGCAAGACTCAAGGCGGGAACTCAAACAGATGGAGAAGGGCTCCTTGAGTCGGCGCTGGGTCTTTCGCGCCGCGAGCGTGGCGATCTATTCGTTCGGACTCGAAGACCCGTACGTGCGCGAAGCGATCGAGCGCGCCGAGTTGTGGTCTTCCTCGCCGCGGGATGACCGCTTTGTCGAAGAGGCGTGGGCTCGACTCCGTGACCTCTCGCGGCTTCGTCGGCTACTCGCCACTCGACGCGACCGTTCGCCCGAAGATGATTCGCGTTGGTCATTCTTTGAAGCTCTCAAACTCGACCGAGATCAGCTCAAGATTTGGCCCGCCCTCGCCTCGGGGATCCCCGAAAACTATGAAGCGGCGCTCTGGTTCGCGGATTCAGCCCTCGCGTCGCGAGCTTTGGTTGCCCTGTTTGAACGTGCTGGTCTGGCCGAACGGATTCGACTACTCAGATCGGTCATAGAAAAGCGCAAACAGAACCAGTTCGAAGTCAACCCGCTGATTCTGGAGCCCTTTATGGGTGAGGATTCCGACCCTCGAATACGGGCCACCTGGCTGGGCTGGGTGGTCCTCGAAGAGAGCCCGGCGGCGAGAGCTCGAATTGAACAAGCGTTCGACGATTCTTCGGAGTACGTCCGGGAAGTGGCCGCAAAACTCAAAGAAGAGCAGCCGAAGTGATAACTCGCTGAACGGTGAGCATCAAAAAAACCCCGACGCGCTGAAGCGCGCCGGGGTTGATTCGGTTCAATACTTCGAGGGTCCTCGTCCCGGCTCTCCGCTGGTTACTGGCCGAGGGGATTTGATGAGGAGTCGGCGACGCCACTATCGCTTTCTCGGATGATCCCCGACTCGTCGACAAAAAAGAAACGGTCTCCGGTTTGACCGGGTACGGTGGGCTGGGCGTCAATCGAGTAAGTTGCGGGATCGGGGGCGGCGACGTCGGAAAGATCGTAGCCGTGGCGCGGATCGGACAAGAAGGTCTCATCGATCAGCCCGAGGCCGACGAGGTCTGAAATCTGAACGTACGTTCCCCGACGAACTCGCGCGACCTCTTGCATTCCCGTCATCGTTCGGAGGGCCGCGATCGTGTTGGTCTCGTTGCCGCGTTTGCGCGAACTCCGTAGAGCCGGAATGGCGATCGCAGTTACGATTGCTACGATCGATACGACCGTCATGAGCTCGATGAGCGTGAATCCTCGTTGTGCTTTGTTACGTCCCCTGAGCATGGCGAACCTCCCTCTCGATAAGCATACGATGGAAGTTTCAGGCCCAAACTCGGAAAACGCTCAGAGCTTCTTCTCAGGGCGTGGAGCGTGCGATTCTGTCAATATTTGGCGTTCGGGGCACCAAAAAAGGAGAGAATCGACAACTATTGTCGATCGACCACCGCGAGCAACTCCCCGGTGGCGACAGTCTGACCCTCTTGAATCGGAACTCGCTTGAGGATCCCGGCGGCTGGGCTCGGGACTTCGTTTTCCATTTTCATCGCTTCGAGGATAAAAAGCGGCTCGCCGTCGGCAACCGTGTCACCTTCGGTCTTGAGAATCTTCCGGATAACTCCAGGCATTACGCTCCGGATTTCCTGTCGGCCTAGCGCGCCCTGATTGTTCTCGACCGAGGACATCAACTGGTCGACCTCATCCTTGACGTCGAGTTCGACGTAGCGGTGGTCGAAAAGAAAACGCAGTGGGGCCCCCGCTCGATTGTCGGGGAGAAGCGTGATCGTGTGCGCAGCACCTTCGATGAAGAGTCGGTAGACTTCGCCTTTGACAATCGGCTCCCAAGTGACGAGAAGCTGGCGTTCTGATTCACCGATCGCGATCTGATACTCCTGCGGTCCCGCTCCGCTGATCGCCTCGATCAATTGCTCCCAGCCGTCCGTCTCAATCTCGTAACGCATCAGGGCTTCCTTCCCGTCGATTCAAAACGAGCCGCTCGGGCCCAGGCGCTGTCGAGTTCGCGGCGCGGTTCGATGACTTGTCGGCCCGAGAGCTCGCGCCGGAGGAGGACGGCCGCGACTTGCTCGCGAACATCGTCGCGTGCGATCGTGCGCGGTCCTTTGTCAGCGAGCCACGCTTCGAGGGAGTCGGTGTGAAACTCGCCGCTCTGAAAATCGGACCAGCGACAAATCTCGCGTCCGAGAGGGAGGGTCGTGTGGATCCCGCCGATGCGGGTGCGATCGAGCGCGGCGCGCAGACGGCGGATTGCGGTGGGACGGTCGGGTCCCCAGACGATGATCTTTGCGAGCATCGGGTCGTAGTAGGGGGTGACCTCGTAGTCTTCGCGAATGCCGTGGTCGATTCGCACAAAAGGCCCGCTCGCGAGCCTGAGGGCGCGGATCTTACCGGTTGACGGGGCGAATTTTCGGTAGGGGTCTTCGGCGTAGACCCGGTACTCGATCGAATGGCCGATGAGATCGGCCACGGGCTCTTCCGGTAGGGTGTGTCCCGCCGCCACCTTGAGCTGCTCAAAGACGAGGTCTTGGTGGTAGACGAGTTCGGTCACGGGGTGTTCGACCTGTAGCCGCGTATTCATCTCGAGGAAGAAGAACTCGCGGGTCCGCTCGTCGTAGAGAAACTCGACCGTCCCCGCCCCGCGGTAATTGATCGCTTGAACCGCCGCGGTGGCCGCGCGTTTGATCTCTTCCCGCAGTTCCGTGTCGATCACGGGGGAGGGGCACTCTTCGACGAGCTTTTGGTGATTGCGTTGAAGCGAGCATTCGCGCTCACCGAGGAACCACGCGCCCCCCTCGCCGTCACCCACGACCTGGGCTTCGATATGCCGAGCGTTTGAAACGTAGCGTTCGAGGTAGACGCGATCATCACCGAAGGCGGCCCCGGCTTCGGAAGTGGTGCGTTTGTAGGCGGCCTCGAGCTGATCGGCCGAGTCGACGTGGCGGATCCCCTTCCCACCTCCGCCTCCGGCGGCTTTGACGAGCAGCGGATAGCCGATCGTCTCGGCGGTGCGTCGGAGCTCTTCGAGATCGCGAATCGGCTCTTGGGTGCCGGGTACGAGTGGCACGCCCGCCTTGGCCATCGAATCGCGAGCGGCGACTTTGTCGCCCATGAGACGAATCTGTTCGGGGGTCGGGCCGATAAAGATAAGCCCCGCCTCTTCGACTTCTTTTGCGAACTGGGAGTTCTCGCTCAGAAAGCCGTACCCCGGGTGAATCGCATTCGCGCCCGATTTCAGAGCGGCCGCGATGACTTTTTCGCGATTGAGGTAGGACTCGAGCGCGGTGGTGCCGCCGAGGCCGACCGACTCGTCGGCGGCAAAACGGTGGGGGGCATTACGGTCGGCGTCAGAGAAGATCGCGACCGACGGAATGCCGAGCTCTTCGCAGGTGTGAAAGACCCGGATCGCGATCTCACCTCGGTTGGCCACCATGACCTTGCGAATCGGTTCGAGGTTCATAGCGGGATGTTTCCGTGCTTCTTGGGCGGGTTGGTATCGCGCTTGGACGCGAGCAGGCTGAGCCCCTCGATCAGTCGTCGACGCGTCTCGGGCTCTTCGATGATATCGTCGATATAACCGCGCTCGGCCGCTTTGAAGGGATTGGCGAAGACTTCGCCGTACTCCTCGGTGCGCTGCGCTTCGACCGCTGCGGGGTTCTCGGCGCTCTGGATCTCTCTGCGGAAGATGATCTCGACCGCTCCCTTGGCGCCCATCACCGCGATCTCG
>CAYZYD010000140.1:0-8604 GCA_964482505.1 uncultured Planctomycetia bacterium
CCCCCCCCCGCGGCCCCTCCCCCCCGGCGCGCCGCCCCCCCGGCGCCACCGGCCGCCGGCGCCCCTGGGTTCCGGGGGGACTTGGGCTCGAAATCTCGACCTCCCGCATCGAAAGTAGTTTTTCGGGCGGGCAGCTCGCGCTTTGATTCGGATTGGGCTCCAACTGGGGATCGGTTTGGCGTACCTTTAATTGGGAAGACCGTTTGAAGGATTTGAATTGAGGAGTGGAACTTCGGCGGCCAGCTTCCTAATTTCGATAAAGTGCGTCATTTCGCGCTTGCGGCAACGTTTGCACGTGATTCACGCGACCCTATCTCAGCCAGTCAGCGTGGACCGCGCGCCTACTAGTTGAGACCTGAGGCCGATCCGGTGTTGTGGGGTGGTCCAAGACGTCGGCTCGATAGTTTCCGCAAGCTTTCCCTAGAACCCGACCCGAGGAGGTCAAGCGTGCCGATCGCCATTCTCTCTCACCTGAAGCGGGCCCTTTTGTCGATGCTCTTCATGGGACTGATCAGTTGTGTGACGCAGGATTCGGCGGAAGTTCGAGACACTCGAAGCCTCGCTTATGAATTCTCAGCCTTTGGGTTAGACCCAGCGGCCGGAGAAATTTTAGCCCAGGAGATCGAATCGTCGGTACTCGGGCTCCCGGGTATCCGTGGAGTCTCGACCCAGGTGCAGTCCAATGTCATCGTAGCATTCCTGGAGGTCGACTCGGAAGCGGGACCGGAACTCGAGTCTCAAATCGAACAGCGATTTAGAACCCGGATCACTCAATATTCGTTCATGCAGCGTTAAAGCGCGAGATTAATAAAGCAGCGCTAATGAAGCTCGGACTTTCTTGGCAGCGCTAATCAAAGCGCTAGCTGATGCGGCACTGGTGGAGTATAACGGATGACGCAGATACCACTCGCTGTGCCGCGAACGCCCTTGAGCACACGGCCTCGACTCACGACAAATGTCGGACTCACCCTGATCTACTGTTTTGGTTATTAGCTCTCGTTGGCTGCGGCGCTGAGCCGTCGTCTCAATTCGGAGACCCAGGGATCCTCCTCGCCGGCTCGGTTGATGACGCTTTCGAGTAGAGCCTCGGTTTCGGACTGGGGCCATTCGGCAGGGCTGGCAAGTTCTTGCCAGCAGAAGAGCGCCAGCACTTTCGAACTCAGATCGAAATCGGCTGGCAGTCGCTCATAGGCGTGGCGAGCTACCCGGACTGCGGTAGCGGGGTCACCAGTCTCTCTCAAGTGGCGCGCGTAGGAGCAGAGCCATCCGGTTGAGGGAAGTCGGTTTACTGGCTGTCGCGGCTCGACCAGCGCTTCCGGGCAGTTCAGCAGCTCGGCGGAATCTGTGAGGTGCTCGCGGGCTTGAGTGTGTTCACCTCGACTCCGAGCGATTTCCGCTTTCGCCATGTGGAACCAAGTCTTCTCCGTTTCCCAACCCTGATCTCCAATCACTTCGAGGGCTCGGTCGATCAACTCATCGGCGTCCGTGTAACGTTCCTGTTCGATTCGAAGATCAGCGATCCATCGATAGGTGAGGATTTGGTGGGAGCGGCCACCCGGATAACGAGCATCCGTGACGAGATTGAGATTGGTTTCGAGGAGTTGGTTAGCTAAATCGTATTCACCGAGGCCCAACAGGAGGGAGCCGAGGCTGTTGCGGATACTGATGCCCGCCGGGCTTCCGGCGCCAAAGGCGCCGTCGACGACTTGCAGGGCTTGTTCGTAGGCTTCGCGAGCCGCCAACCGCCGATCGCGGATTCGACGAACGTGTCCCAGTCCGTGGAGTGAGTTCGCGAGCTCGGGACTGTGTTCTCCCCAGTGGTTCTTGGCGAGCTGGGCGCCGAGTTTGTACTGAGCTTCGGCCTCGTCATACCTCTCGAGCGAGCGTAAGACCGCCGCGTGATTGATGACGGTGCTGACGAGCATTGCATGATTCTCACCCAAAAACTTGATCTTGGACGATAAGCAGTTGCGAAAGAGCGCTTCAGCTTCCTCAAGACGACCTTGGCGTTTGAGAAGAGTTGCGAGATCCGACTGGATCGTCACCAGTGTGAGTTGAGATTGCGGAGTATCTTGGAGCTCGGAGAGGATCGCGCGGTAGATCTCCTCGGCCGGAACGAGTTCTCCCCGATCGGCAAAGACGCGAGCTTTGCTGAGCTGGAGCCCTCGGCGAGCCGCTTCGTCTCGGTCGTCTGGCCACGGGGGAAGAGCGAGACCCGCCTCGATGAGCTCAAGCGCTTTCTCGTAACGGTGGGCCCGGCACTCGATTTCGCTGAGAATTTGGTACGAGGTCCGTTGAACCGTGGTTCGGTGGGCACTTTCAGCCGCGAAGGGTTGGTTAAGACTGACCGCCTGGGAGAGATGTTGACTCGCTCTCGGGAAGTCTCGCATTCCCATGAAGGTGCGCCCGACGACATGGTTCGCGATCGCGGCCGTGCGTGGGTCGTCGCGATAATTTTCGTCGATGCGGGGAGCGGCGGCTTCGATGGCCTCGCGCAGAGTCTTCTCTCGCCCATTGATAGTGGTCGGAGCCGTAATAACGTCTTCTAAGAATTTGGTGACTCGGCCGGCTTCCGTGAGATTCCGTTCGGCCTCCTGAGCTTTCTTGACCGCGGCAAAATAGCCGAGAGTCGTGCCGACGAGACCGAGCACCATCAATATCAGAAAGACAATCGCAGTGACCACGGTGCGGCGATGGCGTCGAGCAAATTTGCGAGCCAAGTAGGCTGGGCTTGGTCGGGTAGCTAAGACCGGTTCGTCATTAAGGCAACGTTCGAGATCTTCGGCGAGGGCGATGGGGGAGTTGTAACGACGGTCGGGGTCCTTTTCGAGCGCCTTTTGCACGACATTGTCGAGATCACCCCGAAGAGCACTCCTGAGAGCCGTCCTGGTGGTCTCCAATGCGAGCGCTACTTCTTCGTCGATTTTGCTGCTCGGCCGCGGCGCTTCGGTTTCAACAATCAGTTGCTGAAGGGCGGGCAAACCTTGTTTCTGGAGGGCCACTCGATCAAGAGGCAATTGGTTGGTCAACAACTCGAAAAGGAGGAGGCCGAGCGAATAAACATCGGTCCGAGTGTCGACCGCGTTCTGATCGAACTTCACTTGTTCTGGACTCATGTACTCCGGAGTCCCGAGTAACTGCCCCTGCGACGTGACTTGGGTGAATTCCAGGTCGCTAGCGCGCGCAATCCCGAAATCGATCAGCTTCGGAGTGGGAACTCCGTCGACATCGGAAACCAGGACGTTCGAGGGTTTGATGTCGCGATGGATCACGCTCTTATCATGCGCGTGTTGCACCGCATGGCAGACTCGGATGAAGAGCTCGAGGCGTGGTCGAAGGCCCAGGGATTCTCGGGCACACCAGTCGGTGATCGGTACGCCGTCGACAAACTCCATCGCGAAGTAGAGTTGTCCCGAATCACTTTCCCCGGCCTCAAAGACCTTGGGAATGCCGGGGTGGTTCATTCGCGCTAGGCTATCGCGCTCGAGTTCAAAGCGGCGTTTGAGTTGATCGCTGAGCAGATCACCCCGGATGACTTTGAGAGCGACATTTCGGCGCACGGGGACGGTCTGCTCGGCGAGGTAAACGGTACCCATACCACCCGAGCCGAGTTCGTGAAGGATCGTATAGAGACCGAGACGGGGTCGATCTTGCGGGCCACTGCGATTGCGGGTCCACCCGAGCCGAGTCTCAGTTTGAGTATCAAAGCGCAACATGTCCTCGAGGGCCGCTGCGAGATCGGGATCACTCTCGGCGATACTTGTGATTCGCGCCGACTGTTCCTCTGCGGACAAGTCCATCAATCGTTCAAACTCGGTTTCGAGTTGACGCTGGGAGTCTGGTTTGCGGTGAATCATGCGTTAGTCCAGGGGCGAGATCTGGCAAAGGCACAATTGTACCTTCGGGGCTCGGTCTGATAAGAAGCGAGTGGTCTCCGCGATAAGGCTCTGCAATCGCTTGGGTTATGGTAGAGACACCGAGATCGGAGCGGCGACCTGTCTGGTGTCTTTTTGGGTACGAAATAGCAGTTGCCCTTGAATTGGCTTCGGCCCCCGGTGGTTCTGTGACCGAATCGATTGAGGTTGATGGCTACCTGGGCGGCTGCGACACTCCGCGGTTTGCAGAGTTCAATTTCGTTGATCGCTTAAGGATTGTTATGTCCCGACACTGGAGCCTCTCGACCGTAGTTGCGTTTTGGACAGCGATTGCAATCGGGATTTTGTTCGCAGTCTATTCTGTGTTCCGAGCCGCGACCTCAACGGAAGAAAGTCTGAGCAACCTCTTTCTCAACGACCTCTGGCAGGTATTTGTCCTCGCGGGATTTATCCACGGACTCACCTGGGTCATCTTTCGACACTATCTCCTCAAACCGATCGAGCGGATCAACGGGCATCTCTACCGAATCGGAGCGGGGCATCACACAGAGATTAAGCTCAAAACCAAGGTGCGCGAGATGGATCGCATCGTCGACGGGATCAACCGGATGGTCCACCGAATGGAGTTCGACGAAAAGGTGACCGGCCGAACCACCGCCGGTCCCCAGATCGTCGTGGGCGACGAGTCGGCTGGTGGTGAAGAAGGCCGCGGAGGAGGCCCCGAAGAGTCCCTTCTAGAAGATCGTTTGAGTCCAGTCTTTTTCGGAGCACCGGCGCTCGTTCTCGGGGGATTTCTCGTGTTGGGAGTGGTCGGGTTTGCCTGGAAGCGGGAGCGAACGGAAACTCGCGAGGCGGCCGTCGATATTCGCAATACCCTGGACGGAATCGTGGGAAAGGTCCAGGGACTCTCGGAGTCGATGAATCAGCTGGTCGAACGAGCCCGAGAACGCGATCAGGATTGGGAGACCGACAAAGATCGTTTCCGAGAACGGCTCGATTCGATTCAAGAGAAACTCGACCGAGCTTCGGGTCTCGGCGAGACGACGATCGTTCTGAGCGACGCCGATCTCGCCTCCCGAATTGGCGAGCTTGAGAAGCGTCTCGATACCGAAAAGCGTCTCGGACTCAGTGAATTGAGTCAGCTCAAGCTCGAGCTCGACGCGATCTACTCTGAAGCGGGTCAAGAACAGAGTGCGAAGATCGAAGCCTTGACGAATCGACTCGACGAGCAGGTGGAACGCCTCGCCGAGGTCAAAGAGGTCACCGATGAGCAGAGTAATCCTCTCAGCGGTTTTTGGGGGGCGGTTACCCGTTTTGCGAGCTATGCCGAACAAGACTTTGAAAGTATTCGAGGCAACGCTACGCGTCCCGATCGAGATTGGACCGAACCCAAATCTCTCGCAACCGAGACTTTTCCTGGAGCCCGGTCGACGGCCGTCTGGGGAGATCGTGGTCAGCGCTGGTGCGAGGTGATTTTTCAGCGTAATCCTCGCTTTCAGGTCGCCAACATCCAGTACCAAGAGTTCCGCGAGTTTCTCTTCTCGACCCTTCCTCCGGGGTGGACCACCCGAGAGGTCAAACCCGGTGACGACTATCGGACGGTCCTCGAGTTGAACGGCCCGGAGGCGAGTTTCCGGCTCGCCCTCTACGACTTTAAGGAGGGCACCCAGAGAATCTGGGTAACCGCTCTCGAGTTTGGTCGCTGACACCAGGCGCCATTGAGAGGCTGCTGCCTGAGAGAATTTGAATCATCTCGCGCAGCTTTGAGCGTTAATTCCGCAAAGTGACCCAGACCTCTGGGTATCGATTTGTCGCCGCCAATGGTACGGACGCCCTATCCTTCCAAGAAATATCTGGGACGATTTGTCATCGATTGTAGCCCGGCCCGGGAACCGAGTACGATATCGCGCGGAGGGAGGGCTCTTCGATGACAGTGACGACCCGTATTGCCGTAGCAGTTTTCGTGGTGGGTTGGTTAGCGCTGAGCATTCCAGTTTGCGGTGACGATTTCTTGCGCGGAGATTGCCTTGAGGACGGTCAGGTGACCTTTGTCGACAGTCTGTTTCTCGCGGTCTACCTCTTCCTCGAAGGCCCGAGTCCCAACTATTACGACGCCGCGGATACCAACGACGATGGATTCGTTGACATTGCTGACGTTGTTTACCTTCAATCCTACTTGACTGGAGCTTTGCCCAGCCCACCACCACCCTTTTTTGGTTGCGGACCCGACTCGACCACCGACGGATTGAGCTGTGACTATTACTACGGTTGCCAGTGAAGCGTTGCGCGGTACGACCCGTTAAGGATTGAGGCTTCGAAGCGAATGAGCATTGCCGCGGCGATCGGAGCACTGACGGTCGGACTCAGCCTGGGTCTCTTGGGTTCCGGCGGTTCTATCCTCACCGTGCCTGCTCTACTCTATCTCGTGGGGGAGCCACGAGAGGTCGTCGTCCCCGAATCACTGGCTATCGTGGGCAGTATCGCGTTTGTGGGAAGCCTCCCCTACGCAAAGCGAGGACTCGTTTCATGGCGCACGGTGCTCCTTTTCGGCGGTCCCGCCATGCTTGGCGCCTATCTCGGGGCGACTTTGACAGCGCTGCCCTTTGTCACTCCTGGGCTGCAGCTCGTCGTCTTCGCACTCGTCATGCTGACGGCCGCGGCGATGATGCTGAGATCGCAGCGTCGCAAAACGGATCCAGCCTCTCGTCATGGCGAAGCGGGGGAGCTTCCGCGGGCGAGCTTTAAGTTGGCTATCGACGGGCTCGCCGGGGGAGCGCTGACCGGTTTCGTCGGGGTGGGCGGAGGATTTCTCATCGTCCCTGCTCTCGTCTTCCTCAGCGGGTTGACGATGCACCGGGCCATTGCGACGAGTCTCACCATTATCGCTCTCAACGCGATGGTGAGTTTTCTCAAGTATCTCGACCTGTTGGGTGAGGGGCAGATGCAATGGGACGTCATCACAGTCTTTGCGGGCTTTGGAATCATCGGATCGCTCGTTGGGAGTCGCATAGCACCACGGGTACCGCAGGCGAGGCTCAAGCAGATTTTTGCGTTGGTTCTGGTCGTGATCGGGGCCTGGATGCTGGTCGATTCGATCTCAGCCTATCGGGGGGAGATCCCGAGCCAAAAGGGGGAGGCTTTGACCCCAAATTCCGAGGCCGAAAGAAGTCGCTAATCGCACGATTGCGGCCATGTCGATCTTAGACTTCGGCATATTCATGACTGCCCAACGAAAGGCCGGAGGGTGTTCGCTGGCCCGCAGGGCGCACAGATTCGACCGGGCTTGTGCAAAATTCAGCGCACTCACCCAGACGACGCACGCTGGTAGTGCTCTGCCCGCGCAAATCTCACGAGTTTCAATTGAAAGTACTTTGCGGGCGGACTGCTAAGGCCGTCGGGTTTGGAATGCGGCCCTGAGCTTTTCGATACGTTTTCGATTCGCGCCAAGGTCAGAGTACCCGACTCGTGACGCCGAGCGGACGTGGATGACGGAGTTCGCGCCGTCGAGAAGAAATTCGACATCGTCGGCGAAGCGGAATAGAAAACTACGGCAGACAACGTGAAGGTAATTGTCGCTCTCGCTGACAATCGTCGTTCGTGGGAACGCCCGGATCGTCTCGTGGAGTCGGTCCCAGGCCGCTGCCGGGTCCCCACTAAACGCGATCGGGTTGATTTGGTGCGAGTCTCGCTGCTCTTGGCTAGAAACACAATTGGGCCGATCGGGGCAGGGCGTGAGAGCGCCCTCAGTCGTTAACCCAACTTGTGGAGCTTGGCACCCTGAGACGGCCCCGAGCGTAAAGGGCAGTGCGACCGCGAACAGTGCCAAGGCTCCGAAGAGGATGCGTCGGTTCATAGACAGCTTCCACTCAGTTTTTTGTGAGCTTGGTGAGGTGAGTGTAGCGATCGACACGCATATCGATGAGTGTCGTCGTGTCGGGAAAGATCCACTTGATCGAACCAGGGTTGAGTGGGTCATAAACTTCAAAGTTGTCGAAGGCCTGAGTTGCGTAGAATATCTGGTTGTCGCCGCTGTCCGCGATGATCTTGAGAGTTAAGACGAATTCGGAACCCAAGAGGTTGTCGATTGTCGCGGGACTGACGAGAAACCGTCGGTACGACGAGTCGACCGAATGCGCGTGACCATTGTCTCGAAAGTGACGCCCGATGGCTTCGGAGAGGTTGCGTTCACGCGACTTCGGGCGGAGGCTCGCGCGGGGTCTTGGGTAGTGACCCGAGCGATCGATTCGCTCTCGTTCCCACGCCCCAAACTCAATCGTGTAGTCGGGAATCGCGTCGCCGCGATCGTCACTCAACCGAAAGATGAACTGCTGATATCGGTCGGTGAGTTCTCTTCGGTCGCGTTCGGCTCCATTCTGTTCGCGGAACCACTCGGCGACCTCTTCAAAGTCTTGGGGGCTTGAACTCAGAGTCTTGTGAATCGCCCTTACGATGCGGTTGCGAGTATCGGGCTCGTGACGGTAGTGCCGCGCGTCGTCGTTAGCAAGCTTGAGAATCTTGCCATGGTCGGGGTACTTCAAAATGAGTTGAGGTACGTGGGGCAGCTTTCGGCGGGAGCGCTTGAGCCATCCGAGGGACTCAAATCCAGCCACGAAGTCGACGCAGTACTGGCGACAGCTTAGTCCCGCGCCCGAAACTACGATGGTACAGTCTGTTCCATCTTCATTGACAAACAACGCGAGGCCTCCATATCCACTGGCGCCCGTTAAGA
>CAYZYD010000141.1:0-8586 GCA_964482505.1 uncultured Planctomycetia bacterium
GTCCGTCTGACGCCGCGAGCGGACGCCTTGCGACTTCGCAGTAGCGGGCTCGTCGATAATGCGGGCTGGTCCGCTAACGCGAGAGGTCTTTGGTCTCTTCCCAGGTGAAATTGGGCAGTTCTCGACCGAAGTGACCGTGCCTAGCGGTCTCGCGATAGATCGGCCGCTTGAGCTTGAGATACTCGATCAGACCGTGCGGCTTGAGCTCAAAGTTCTTGCGAACGAGCTCTTCGATCTCGCGGTTGGAGACGGTTCCGGTACCAAAGGTCTCGATGTGGATCGACGTCGGCTCGGCGACGCCGATCGCGTAAGAGAGCTGGAGCTCGCAGCGCTTTGCGAGTCCCGACTTCACGACGCTTTTAGCGACGTGACGAGCCATGTACGCCGCGGATCGGTCAACTTTCGACGGATCCTTGCCGCTGAACGCGCCCCCTCCGTGACGACCGTGGCCGCCGTAGGTATCGACGATAATCTTGCGACCGGTGAGTCCGCAATCGCCGTGGGGTCCACCGATCACAAATCGACCGGTGGGGTTAATAAAGAACTTCGTATCTCCGTCAATCAGGTCGGAGGGGCAAACGGGTCGGATAACCTTTTCGATCACCTCTTCGCGGAGTTGACCTTGTCCGACATCTTCTGCGTGCTGAGTCGAGAGGACGACGGCGTCGATTCGGGCGAGCTTGCCGTCTTGATACTCGACCGTGACCTGACTCTTGGCATCCGGACGCAAATAGGGAAGCTCGCCGGTCTGCCGAACTTCGGCTTGGCGGGCGACGAGCTTGTGAGAAAGACTAATCGAGAGTGGCATCAATTCTGGAGTTTCGTCGACGGCGTAGCCGAACATGATGCCCTGGTCGCCCGCTCCTTGCTCCTTATCACCGGCCGCATCGACTCCCATCGCGATGTCGGGTGACTGGCGATCGAGCGCGGTCATCACCGAGCAAGAGTCGTAGTCCATCCCCATGGAGCCGTCGGTGTATCCGATGCTCTTAATCGTCTCTCGCACGATATCCGGTATCTGAATAATTCCCTTGCTCGTCACCTCTCCGGCCACGAGACAGAGACCGGTGTTGACGAGCGTTTCGCAAGCCACGCGACTTTCGGGATCTTGTTCGAGATACGCGTCGAGGACCGCGTCGGACACCTGGTCGGCGATCTTGTCGGGGTGCCCCATGGATACGGATTCAGAGGTGAAGAGTGACCTTTCGGAAGCCATACGAAACTGCTTTCAGCTGGAGAATCTGGGATGAACCGACCACGCGCGGAGAGTCTAAGCGAGCCACAATGCCCGAAGCAGAGCTTCCGGACCCGATAAACACGACGCGGATCGATACCCAGATCGAAGGTTCAGGAGATCGTTACCCAATGATCGGAGCCAACCGTACTCACGTTTGCTCAGCACCCGGGGTTCGGGGGAGGCTTGATTCGAGCACCTTGAGCCCTGCGGCACTCTTGGTTAGCGCCGACTGCGACTCTAGTTGGCTCAAGGTACAGAGTCGCTTCAAAGAGTCGCTTCAAAGAGTCGCTTCGAAGACCCGGTGGATCGGCGACACCGCCCGGCGAGTCGGGGAAATTAAGCGTAAGATCGTAACGTGACGGGAGAGACCGCTCAAGGGAGCTTAGCGGCTGAGACCTCACCGCCCGACCTAAAATAGCGAGTTCGCTCCTCTCCTACGCAACCACGGAGCGAAAGCCGTACAAGTTTTGTGACGCCCCGAGCGGGCCGCTTCTGGCTTCGGGTTCGTCGACGACACGGGCTAACTGCCCGCGTCAAAAAGTCATTTCTCCTGAGGACGACCCTATTAAGCCACCTGAGCTACCGGCGGTGTGCACGGCGTCTTTCTGGACTAGCAGGCGGCCTCTTTGAAGCAGGCGACCTTTAAGAAGCAGGCGGCCGGGCAGCGCGGTTTACTCTCTGACTAAACGCAAAAGCAATCTTTAGCGGGCGGTTAAGAAGGGTTTGAGCTCGCAGAGCGTGGCCTCGAGCGCGCCGCGATGGTCGTTTAAGGCGACAAGTGCGCGTCGGGCTCGCTCAGTGCCCGCCTTGGGATCTTTGAGATCCCGGCGAAGCTGACCCAAGAGTGCGTCGGCATCCTCAACGCAGACCGCGAGACCGAGATCGGTGAAGGCCTCGCACTCCCGTCTGAAGTTATCCATGTGCGGACCGTGCACGGTGGGCGTCCCCGCTTGGATCGGTTCGAGGATGTTGTGCCCACCCACCGGCACGAGACTCCCCCCGACAAAAGCGACATCGGCGACCCCGTAGAGCGTCGCGAGTTTTCCCACTTCGTCGACGAGAAGGATCTCAGCATTTGGGGACCCCGTGCCTTGCGAAGACCGAACGGCGGTCCGTGCACGAGATTGGATCAGCTCCATGATCTCGGCGGATCGCTCGACGTGGCGCGGCACCAAGATCAGCCGAAGATCGGGGAACTCACGCTTGAGTTGATCAAAGACCTTGAGAAGCGGCTCTTCTTCGCGGGCGCGAGTACTCCCGGCGATCCAGATCGGGTCCTCAATTGACCAGCCCCAGCGCTCTACGAACTCGGTCCTTAGCTGCTTCCGATCGGGACCGGTCGGGCGTTCAAACTTGAGATTGCCGACGACCGCGATCCGGTCCTCCGAAACTCCGAGCGCGCTGAGATGGCGCTGATACTCACTGGTTTGCACGAGAAATCGAGACACGAGCTTGAGAATAGAAGCGTAGAGACCGCGAACGAATCGCAAGCGGCGAAAGCTGCGGGCGGAGAGCCGGCCATTGACGACGAGCGCCGGCACAGCGCGCCTTCGGCACTCGAGCAGAAAATTGGGCCACACTTCGAGCTCGACCAGGATAACGAGATCGGGAGAGACCTGCCTCAGCGCGCTGCGCACGGTGCGGCTCAAATCGATCGGAAAGTAGATCAAGTGATCGATCTCATCCCGACCCTGGGCGAGTTCGTAACCCGAAGCGGTCATCACCGAAACGACGATATCGAGCTCGTCGCGGGCGCGGAGGGCGAGGAGGAGGGGCCGAACCGCTTCGAGCTCCCCCACACTAGCCGCGTGGATCCAAACACGAATTCGATCAGCTTCATCAAGAGGCTCGACCGGCACGCGACCGAAACGCTCAGCCCAAGAACCGACCTTTCGCTTACGCCCCAAACAGAGCCAGAGCACGAAGGGCAACCAGCCGATGAGTCCGATCGTCAGATAAAAAATGTCGAGGAGCAGCGGGTAGAGACGAGAGCGCCACGTCTCTGTCGTCGAGACTGAGTTAGTAAAGTTCAGCTGCTTTGAGCCCCGTGGCACTTCTTGTACTTCTTACCGCTTCCACACGGGCAGGGATCGTTGCGGCCCACCTTGGGCTGAGTATTGACGATCGGTTTGGGTGGCTCGGCGGTTCGAGTTTGAGTGGACTGAATCCCCGACTCCATGCGCTCGGCGTGCTCGGCGTGACCTTGAGCGAGGCTCTCGCTCGACAGGGCTCGACCCTCCCACTTTCGCTCGAGTTGGCGCTCCGCCTCCTCTTCTTGACGCTCGCTGATTCGAAGCTCGACCCGCGGGACCATCGCGGTCGTGTCCTCTTTGAGAGCTTGGAGCATCATCGAGAAGAACGAATAGCCTTCGCGCTTGTACTCGACTTTCGGGTCGACCTGACCGATAGCACGCATGCCGATTCCCGCTCGCAACATATCCATCGCGTGCAGGTGATCTTTCCACTTTTCGTCGATCGTCCGGAGCAAAATGTAGTGGAGCAGACGATCGAAGACCTCTTCGCCGGCCTTTTCGTACTGCGAGCGGAGGATCGCTTCGTACCGCTTGACCACGTCTTCGGTCGCCGCACCAGCTTGGCGAAAATCGATCTCCTCTTTGTCGATCTCAATCAAGTATCGATCTTTGAGCCAGTCGACGATTTCGTCGGCCGGGTCGTCGTCACCGGGTAGCCCAGGCTCGTACTCAGAGACACGAGCGGCCACGATATCATCCATAAACTCGATCATGAGCTCGCGGAGATTGACGTCGTGGAGAATACGGTCCCGAATCTGGTAGATCCGGATCCGCTGCTCATTCATGACGGCGTCGTACTCGAGCAGATTCTTGCGAATCTCGTAGTTGCGCGCTTCGACTTTGCGCTGCGCTCGCTCGATTGCCCGGCTGACCAGCGGCGAGGAGATGTCGACCCCATCATCCATACCGAGTCGCCTGAGGAGCCCAGATACCCAATCCTTGGCGAAGATGCGCATCAGGTCATCTTCGAGTGAGAGGAAGAACTGAGACGTTCCTGGATCCCCCTGTCGACCGCAGCGCCCGCGCAGCTGGTTATCAATCCGGCGAGATTCGTGCCGCTCACACCCGAGGACGAAGAGCCCGCCCATCTCGCGCACCCCCTCCCCGAGCACGATATCGGTTCCGCGTCCGGCCATATTGGTCGCAATCGTGACCGAACCGGACTGACCCGCGTTGGTGATGATCTCCGCTTCTCGCTCGTGGTGCTTGGCGTTGAGTACGTTGTGCGGGATTCCCCGGCGGACCAGCATGCCGGCGAGTAACTCCGAGTCTTCAATCGAGATGGTCCCGACGAGAATGGGACGGCCCGTCTCGTGAACTTCGGCGAGGCGGTCGGCGATCGCCTTCCACTTCTCCTTCTTGGTCCGGTAGACGATGTCGGGAAGACTCTTGCGCTGCATCGGTTTGTTGGTGGGGATCGCCGTCACTTCGAGACCGTAAATCCCGAGGAACTCCTCTTCTTCGGTCTTGGCAGTCCCGGTCATCCCCGAGATCTTCTGGTAGAGCCGAAAGAAGTTCTGAAAGGTGATCGTAGCGAGTGTCTGGTTCTCTTGCTTGATCTTAAGCCGCTCTTTGGCCTCTACCGCTTGGTGAAGACCGTCTGACCAGCGCCGCCCATCCATCAGTCGACCGGTGAATTCGTCGACGATAACGATATCCCCATCCTTAACGACGTAGTGAACGTCCTTCTGAAAGAGGAAGTGGGCTCGCAAAGCCTGTTCGATATGGTGCGGCCAAGCCATGTTGGCGGGAGTGTAAAAGCTGTCGACTCCGGCGAGTTTTTCGGCGCGTTCGATCCCATCCTCGGTCAGAAGAGCGGAGCTCTCCTTCTCCTTGATTTCGAAGTGGGTATCCTTCTCGAGCTTGCGCACAATCTTGTCGGCGTCGTAATACCGATCGGTCGAGTCCTCGGCTGGTCCCGATATGATGAGCGGGGTGCGCGCTTCGTCGACGAGGATTGAGTCGACCTCGTCGATGATCGCGTAATGCCGGTTTTTCTGACACTGGTCTTCGGGTCGGACTTTCATATTGTCTCGGAGATAGTCAAACCCGAACTCGTTGTTGGTGCCGTAAATAATGTCGCAGTCGTATTGCTCAAGACGCTCTTCAGAGTCCATGTCGGACTGAATGGCACCCACCGTCATCCCGAGCCCCTCGAAGACTGGCTGCATCCAAGCGGCATCACGTCGAGCGAGATAGTCATTGACGGTAACGACGTGGACTCCCTTACCCTCGAGTGCATTGAGATAAGCGGGCGCGGTGGCGACGAGCGTCTTCCCCTCACCCGTCGTCATCTCGGCGATCCCCCCCTTATGGAGCACGATGCCGCCGATGAGCTGCACGTCAAAGTGACGCATCGGAACCCCGGTACCCGTCCGCAGAAACCGTCGGCTCGATTCGCGGACACAGGCAAAGGCCTCCTCGAGCAAACTGTCGAGTTTAGCCCCCGACGAGAGACGCTCCCGGAATTCGACGGTCTTGTGGCGAAGTTCCTCGTCTGAGAGCTTTTCGATCTCGGGCTCGAGGGCATTGATGCGTTCGACGACGGATCGATATTGCTTGACCCGTTTCTCGTCGCGAGACGGGAAGACTTTTCGAATCGAATGTTTGATTCCGCTGAGCGATACCATGGCGGTGGGTAAGCTGCTTCCTAAAGGAATCTGACGGGACGGCGTGCTCGCTTGCCTTCTCGTCTCAGGTCGAGACTGGCGAAGCACTCGTGAGCTTTTCCGGCTCGCAGAAGGTGGGTCGACGAATCGAGCTCGCCGCGGCAATGTCGCTGAGCTCGAGAGGCCACGATCGGTCCTCGCGAGCGCGTCGGTCGGGGAGGAAAGAGACGCGAGTGGGTCGGCATCGTTTTGACTCAGGACCAGCGTGGCTTCCGCTCGAGAAGTTCACGGCGCAAAACAATGACTCCGTGCGAAGTCTGTCAGACCTCTAAGCGAGCCGTGCACACAAGGTGGCGCGGCTTGGGGGGCGGTGCTACCGTGGCAGCGCTCGCCCGACGGCAAAACGCTTCACTACCCAATTTTGGGTGAAGGTCGGATTCTAGGGACCCGCGAAGCGTGGATCAAGAACCAGAGGACCCCCGAAGCGGCCCTGCGGAAAGAATCGCGTGGATCAAGGCTTTCTCGACTACCTTCGCGTGGAAGCGGGGCTTTCTCGAAACTCGGTCACTGCCTACGAGCAGGATTTGAACCGATTCTGCGATTATGCCACCGAGTCAAAGATCCGTTTTCCCGAGGATATCGACCGTCGCACCATCATTCTCTATCTCGGCTGGCTGCGGGACCAGGGCCACAAAGTCAGTTCCATTCGACGGCGGCTCTCAGGGATACGGCAGTACTTCCGATATCTCGTCGATACCCGCGTGCTCGTGTTCAATCCAGCCCATGAGATCGAGCTGCCTCGAGACTGGCAGCGACTCCCCAAGACTCTGAGCGCTCGCGAGGTTACGGCGCTGATTCGAGCGCCGCTCGAGAGCGACCAATCCTATCGCTTTCGCGACCATGCAATCCTTGAGTTTCTCTACAGCACCGGCACTCGGGTTTCTGAGCTCTGCCAGCTTCGCCTCGGAGATCTACAAACCCACGAGCGTCTGATTCGGGTGAAGGGAAAGGGAGACAAGATTCGGATTATTCCGATCGGTCAGCTCGCGCTGTCAGCCTTTCAGCGCTACGGGCGAGAGGAGCGTGCCGCGGTCGCCCAAAAATCGAAGGATCCGGGCTACCTCTTTCTGAGCCCACGCGGTCTGAAACTCAGGCGCGAAGCGGTCTATAAAATCTGTCGCGACTGGTCCTCCGCGATCGGGATCACACCGACGACTCCTCATATGCTCAGACACACTTACGCCTCGCACCTTCTCGCGGGGGGAGCCAACCTGCGCGAGGTCCAATAACTGCTCGGGCACGCCGACTTGAGCACCACGGAAATCTATACCGCCGTCGACCCGTCAGAACTGCTGCGGGAACACGCCCGCACGCATCCGCGCTCTTGAGGTACCGCATAGTAAGAAAGCACTCCGCCCGTATGGCGCCTTCGATTTGAGGCCGAGATCTGGGCAGCACCGCTTCGGTGCGCTTTCGGAATACTGGCCGTGGTGCTCGGGCCCTATGTCGCCAGCCTCATCCGGGATAACCTTCGGAACGGCGCTAGAAATCTCGCCCTCGTGGCTCGAGCGCCGCTTTTCGGGCAGGCTGCAGGTCGTATCTCGAGGTTTCGCCGGGGGGCTGGGCGAAGGAAGCTCGTCCTCCCGCGCGGAATAAGTTTTTGCGCGCTCTAGACCGGGCTCTCAAACGTGGGTTGGGAGACGGGTTCGCAGCCGATCACGGTAAAGCCCAGGCGAAGATAGTCGCCCGGGTTCATGACGCCGCGACCGATTCGCTCGCCATTGACCACTGTGCCGTTTGCGGAATTGAGATCGGTCACCACGATGGCCCCGCGCTCGATTTTGAGCTCGCAGTGATGCCGTGAGATTTTGGCGTCCATCAGCACAAAGTTCGCGCTCAGCGAACGGCCGATAACGCAGGCTCTGCCCTCGTAGACTTGATACTCGCGACCGATGTCGGCGTCGCTGCCCTCGATGACTCGAAGCGTAAAGAGCGGGCCCGCCGCGAGCGGCTGATCGAGTGCGGCAAGAGCCGGCTCTGAGGATGGCGGGGCTAATGGCTGATCGAGCCCGGCCGCAGGAGTCGTCGGCATAGGAGTGTTGGTTAGAGGTTGGGAATGCGCCGCCGCCGGCATACTCGGAACCTCAAAGTCCGAGGGCGCGGACTCAGCCGGTGCCGAAGACATTTCTCGCGGACTATCGAGCGAAGCTTGGACGATACCCGAATCCGCGTTCTTTGCCGGAGGATCAAAGCTGAAGTGGAGCTCCGTCTCGCCGATCCTAAGGATCTCTCCGCCCTCGAGATGACGCTGATCGACGCGGATGTCGTTGATCGCGCTACCGCTCTCCGAGAGGTTGTAGAAGGTCCAAGAACCCTGCGTGATACCGATTCGAGCATGGGAAAGCGAGCAGCGGTTGTCGGGAAGCTTGACATGGCAACCCTCACCACGACCCAGCTCGTATAGCGAGAGGTTCGCCAGAACAAAGACGCCCCCCCGAATAGGGCCGTTTAAGACTCGCAGATAGGCGGTTTTCTGTGTCGACATAGCTCGATTACGGTAGGAAGCCCCTCGTGTTCTATTCGCTAAAGGAGATTAGCCCACTCTCCAATATCGTGCAAATCCCGGGCGCAGCTGAGGGGGCAGGTGGTTTTCTCCCAAACCTTTCGAAAGGCCTCACAGATAGACCAGCCCAATTTCCCCATCACC
>CAYZYD010000142.1:0-8573 GCA_964482505.1 uncultured Planctomycetia bacterium
ACGCGGAAAATCACAACGACCAGCCCGATGCCCCAGTCTCGGAGTTGCTCGCGCACCGTCATGATGTCGCATCCTGCATGGCACAATGGTGCGCCCAACCGGGGCATGAGGTCAACTCGCAGGATAAACGGGTGGACCCGCGGTTGCGATGAGGGTCGCGCCAGCCCTGATTTGCGGTTCGTACTCGAGCCATGCCTGGGGCGACCAGAGCGCGGGGTCGTGCTGATCCCAAACCACAAAATCGACGCGCCGGTCTTTCGGGAAGGTCGTGCTTGTGAGCAGGTCAAACTCGGGACTTCGAAACTTCTGCGCCAGCCCGCCGTCGCTCGATACGACCCAACCCACGAGGCGGCTCGACACCCGCCGCAAGGAGCGTCCGGCCCGGTCCTTGATTCCCCTTCGTTGGTAGAGCCAGGTTCCGGCGATTTGAGGGCTGCCGTGGGGATCGTCCTTCGGTCGACCGTAGGGATCGATAGCTTTGACACTCTCTCGATCCGGTTCGATCGCGGGTCGCCATTCGAAGGATTGGTCGACAAACCCATTTTTTGGGACGATTCGGCTAAGCTCCTTAGGACTCGAGTCCGCGCGGGGCTGCGGCGACACGGTCTCGAGACCCAGCGCTTGTAGTCGCGCTTCGCTTCGGGCGAGATCCAAGGGAAGCGGACCTCGTCGCCTCTTTGCAATCTCTCCGCCGTAAGCGAAGGCACGACAAAACTGTCGCCATTCTTCAGCGCGAATCGGCCAGCTCTCAAAGTTTTCGACGGTTCGTTGGAATCGGGTCGGAAGCGACGAAGCGGGAATGAGCAGCAGTGCGAGTGCGCCGAGCGGGAGGAGCGCCGAGCGGGGTGAACGCAAGCTCGGAGCGACGAGAAACAGGGCGAGTATCGCCACGAAGATTTTGACAAACGTGAGCGAATTCCAAGTCGAGGCTCGAGCGGTGATGGGGGATTCGGGCGGAGCCGCGACCAGGAGTCGACCCCAAAGGACGAGCCACGCCGCGCGCTGAGTCAGCTCTTCCCGATCGGGATCGAAGTTGAGCTGAATCTCGCGTTCGTTCCGTTCGATGAGTGGGCCGAGGTCGGAATCCAAGATCACTTCCGCGTCGCTAAGGTCTCCGGACTCGAGACGATTCGTAATGATCCACTCCTCACTCTCGAGTCCATCGAGAAGCGGGTGCCAAGAGGGTCGCACCCGCGGAAAGGGCTCCGGGTTCGATTCCGGAGCCGGGAGACGTACGGTCTTTCGCGCAGGCTTTGCCGTCGCGCTGCGCACGATTCGAACGTCGGGATCAGGACTTCTTTCAATCCAACCTTCTGTAGCTAAGACCTGGAGAACTCGTTCTGTGCTGGGAGATTCGCATTCGAGAGCGACGCGGACAGGCCGAGGCGCGGCCGGAACCTCGAGTTCGCGTTCCTCGCCGAGATAACGAACTACAATCGATCGGGGTCGATCGCTTGCCGGCAGTTCAAACAACCAGTGGTTCGGTTGCGCAATTCCCTGGAGCGAAGTCGGCTCGGGGGACTCTTCGACGAGCAGAGCCTCGGGTATAGAGCCGGAATCAGTCGCTCCTTCCCAATAGTCGGGCCAGAGCTCGATCCGAGTCGGATCGGCTGCGTGTCGCGACGGCCAGACCACAATCTCGGGCGGCGAGGAGTCCTCACCGGCCGGCAAAAGAATTGGCCGCCCGACCACAACCGCGAGCCCAGCGACAACCAACCAGAATCCGATCTTGCGGGACTTCTGGTGCCGGCTCGGCTGGAGTTCTTGCCAGATTTGAGTGCTCGGTACCAAGACCACGCGAAATCGAGCCCGTTTCAACCAAAGGATGAGCAATACCACGATTCCGTAGGTGATCAGATACTCGGGGCGTAACAGGGAGAATTCGTAATTCATCGCGACAGAAACGAACCGCCGGAGAGCACCAATTCGGCTTGTTCGAAAATCGACTTGCCCGCGTCGAGCTCGATCACTTCGCCGCGCTCACGTCTAAAATAGCCCTCAAGTTCGGTCTGGTAAGCCTTCAACAACTCGAAGTAGCGATGCGGAAGGTCGTTGTCGTTTGCGATCACCACCGTCGGTTCCGATTCGCGCGACCGAAGTTCGAGCGCGGTCACCGCGTTACTCAGTTCGGGCTCCCGCTCTTCGCGCTCGAGACACCAGAGTAGGGTCGCGGGGGCGAGTCGCGTCAGATCTTCGAGCTCAGCCGAGAGCGAGTGGACTCCCCACATATCGCTCATCACAATGCTCCTCCCGAGACCGACGAGGAGATCTCGCCGACTTCGATCCACTTCTCGCGCAGCGTGGCCGAGACCGAGTTCGCGAGTCGGGATATCGCGCGGGAAGAGCAGGGCATCGAGCTCGGACAAGCATAATGGTTGCAGCGAGCTCGCTTCGAGGATTGCGAGGTCGGGAAAGAGAATCACTCCGAGTGGATTGCTCGTTTGAGCCGAAAGCTGGCTTAATAGCGAGACCCATTCCACCGCGGAACGCCGTTTATCCCCGGTATTCATCGAAGCGCTCCGGTCGATCCAGGCGAGTAAGCGACGGCCCGCCTCTTCGCGGCTGACTCGAACCACGTATTGTCCGAGTCGATCGTAGACTCTCGCGTCGACTCGGCGGACGTCGGTCCCGGGCTCGTAAGGGAGATAGCGTTCAAACTCACCGCTCGCCCCGGTACTCACCGCCGCCCCCGGCCCCCATTCTGTTGCGCGTCCGGAGACTCGGAACGAGAGCACCGAAGCGAGCGCTTGGATTTCCGCTTCGATCACCGCGATCTCCAGACCATGACATCGCCCGAAGGACGTCCGAAGTAGAGGTCACCGGCCGACACAAAGAGCGGCGCTTGCCAGTAATAGGGCACTTGCGGCGAAGGTTGGGCTGGTATCAACCCGGACCAGCCCTCGGGTCGCCAGACCCAGACTCCGGTTGCGGTCAAGACAAGGTCGTCACCGACGTTTGAAAGCGCCAGGCTTCGCAATCCTTCACGATCGGTCTCAACGGGCGGAAGTGGCGGCAGAGGCAGGACACCAGTCTCTTTGAGCTGATCGTCAAACCTCAGGAGTCGCCGCGATTGACTTTCAAACTTAAGCACCGCGAAACCACCCGACCAGCGCGCGATGTCATAGGCGCCCGCGACTTCTCGTTTGGCGAGGACCGAATCGTCGAGACCCACCCAGATTTCATCGCCAATGATCGCGGCCCATTGGAGCCCAGTCGCAGTCTGACGAAGCGTCAGCCCCCGCACGGGTGCCTTGAGTCGACGAGTGAGTATCTCAAGCGATCGTTCCGGACCGAAGGGATCGCGGAGCAGCATGAGATCTTCGGCGCCGACGACCAGCCCCTCCGGAAAGCGCCAGATCCAAGGTCGACCCGGCGACCCGACCGGGCCGGCTCGATGCGGTCCCCGTTCTGACTCGGTCCAAACGGGTTCTGAACGAAACCCATTGCGACCGGGAAGGGGCGGTTTGAGCCGAATGATCCACCTCGGGGTTCCCGTCCAAACGTACGCGAGAAGATAACCCGAAGCCGTGATCCGGTAGGTCTCTTGACCAAAGCCGAGCTCGAGCGCGACCACTTCGTCAACGAAGGTCTCGGGAAGCCGTAGCAGGAGTCGCGAGATTGTCGCGGCCGAAACCGACGGATCGGTGCGATCGGGGCGGCGCAGCGCTCCAAACCGGTGAAAGAACTCATAGGAATTGAGATCGACGTCGAGGGTGGTGTCGACGATCGCTTGGGGAGCCGTGGCCCCGGTATCTCGAACCCAAAAGTCTCCGCGGCGCTTATAGTTTTCGGGCAGAGGAGAAATTCCGAGTGGGTTGGACTCGAGCGGCACCGGGCCGTGGAGCGACCAAAACCCCCCGTCGTAATACTCGAGCCAGTTGCCATTGATTGCCCGCAGCGCGAGTACTTTAACGGCACGTCTCTCGCGACGGCTCAAATGATTTTGAAACTTCTCAAGCTCGGGCGGGCGTCGATCCAAGGGAGGTTCGAGACCCATGAGGTGCTGCTTAACGTCGGCGGGGAGATGTGCGTTATGAATCGCGACGACTCCGACCTCGTCGGGCTTGGACCACTCAAAGAGTAAGGTCCCGTCGCGGCGGCGAATCTGATAAGTCCTCGGTCCCCACTCAAGGCGGTGATGGGTGTCGAGATCGAGGGTGCCGGCGGTTCGGTTGAGTTCTTCGGGTTCCCGCTCCTGAAGGCGACCCCAATCGAGAAGCACACACTCTTGAGTCGAGTGCGCGTTGGGCTCTAAGAACGACCGATAGATCGGTCGGCCATTGAGATGCGGGCCGATTGGCTTGAAGGAGTGAGGTTCGAGTTCGAGCCCTTCTCGCTTCGGAGTTGCGATTCCCAAGTCACTGAGCAAATCGAATGAGTCGGGCACGTTTGCGAGTTGACGCCGTAAGGTGGCGTTATCTCGAGATAAGCTCACCACGGCTTCGCCCCGAATACGTTGAGCTCGGTGGAGACACTCGACATCGCTTTCGCGGCGGGCGAGGTGAAAGAGAAGTTGGGCTTCGAGTTCGCTTCCCGGTGTCGTCTCGACCAGTGCGGCGCGGATCTTGTCGACTAGGACGAGGTCGGGCTGCCGTTCGCACCGTTCGAGGATTCGGTCCGGTGAGTCGTCGGGTCGACCGGCGAGTCGCGCGAATGTCATCGCCAAACTGCGCTCATCAGGTCGCGGATTCAGTTGCCATCGAGCGTACTCGCGCAGGGCAGCTCGAGTTTCTCCCGCTTCGAGCAAGGCCAGAGCAATCTTCACACTGGGATTCCCTCGGTGTGTCCGCAATGCCGCGACGAGTTCGTCGGAGCGCTCGACAGAGTCGCTGGCTCGAAGCTCGGCTGCGAGCTCGACGAGTCGGTCGGTTTCGCTCGTTTGAGCTGGAACGCTCGGTGTTGTCGGTGATTCAGGAGCCGAGTCCTCGCTGACCTTCGGCGCTGGCGCGGCCCCGAACGACTTTGCGAGCTCACGTCGGAAGCGCTCGGCCTCGGGCTCACCTTCAAGGGCTGAGAGCAGATAATGGTCGTCCCCGGTCAGTCGACTCAGCGCGAGTCGCAAATCGAGAGGGATCTCGTTTGCCTCGTTCGCGAGCGCCCGCGCCCTGTTAATATCGCCGAGCGCGAGCACCATGCGAAGAGCGTCGGCGGGTCGATTTGCCCGGACGAAGAGTGAAGCGGCCAGTTCATATTCGCCGAGTTCTTCCGCACACGCTGCCCGTTGCGCGAGTTCGATGGTCTCATCGAGGGTTTCGAGACGTCGAGCTCGAGCGGCCGTCGTTTCGAGGAGCGCAACTTCGAGCCGCCAGGATTCTCCTGGGTGGAGGCTGGGTCGGGGTCCTTGCGCCCAGATCTCGCGGGCGCGCTCAATCCAACCCGAACGGACCGCGAGCCGCGTCAATCCCAAGACGGCGAGCGGGTCAACCGGAGACCGCTCAAGCGCCGCTTCGTATGCGAGCCAAGCGCGATCGGGGCGACCGGTGGCTTCGTGCAGCTCCCCGGCTACGGTTCGATCTTCCGATCGCTCACTCTGTTCGAGAAAGTCCACAAAGAGACCGAGACGACCAGACTGTAACCCGACGTCGACGACTCGACTGAGGGCGCGCGCTCGATCAGCCGCGGTGGTGACTCGTTTGAGAAGTTGTTGTTCGGCGGTTGAGAGTTTTGAATCGTCTGGCCAGACGATACTCGCATTGAAGATCCAGAAGGCGAATAGGCAGAGTCGAGCTGGCATGGGGATCACCCTTCCTTTTGGAGGATGCGGGTCAGCTCCTCAACGAGTTCCTTCACGAGTCCGGTACGAGAGAGGCCTCGCAGCGTAGGTACGAGGCGATGGCGGAGGGCTGCTTCGAGATAGGGAATAACGTCCCGAGTTGAGAGGTGAGGACGTCCCTGGCGAATCGCCTCGACGCGGCCCGCGGCGACGAGCGATTGCACGGCGCGGACTCCGGCTCCGAACCGGATACCTTCTCGGACCAGAGCGGACGACTCGGCGGCGTCGGGGTGCGTGCACTCGACCGCGGCTGCGACTCGAGCGACGACGGTGGGGGAGACGATGATCTCGCGAGCGGTGCGGCGGAGATCGATAAGATCGGCGGGCTCGAGGATCGGTTCCACTGCTCCGAGCGAGCCGAGTTCGTTTTTGAGAGCGATTTCAGTAACGGCGTCGGGTTGGGGGCGGTCGATCGAAATCTCAAACAGGAAGCGGTCGAGCTCCGCTTCAGGGAGGGGATAGGTCCCCTCCATCTCGATCGGGTTGCGCGTCGCAAACACGAGAAAAAGCGGATCGAGAGGACGCGATTGGCCACTTGTCGTGACCTGGTGTTCTTGCATCGCCTCGAGGAGGGCCGATTGAGTCCGCGGAGTGCCGCGGTTGATTTCGTCGGCGAGTAAGAACTGGGTGAAGATCGGGCCGGGGACAAATTCAACTTGGGCGCCCACGGGAGCTACGCTCTCTCGGCTCGAGTGGGTGACGAGACGATCGCATCCTATGACATCGGCGGGGAGCAGATCGGGAGTGAACTGGATTCGACCGAAATCGAGCTGAACCGCTCGGGCGAGACTTCGACAGAGCAGGGTCTTGCCAGTGCCCGGAACTCCCTCGACAAGTGTATGGCCGCCGACAATCAGCGCGGTGACCGCTTGAGAGACGGCGCTTTCCTGCCCGACGATTCTTCCCGCGATCGCGCGCCTTAGCCGATCCTCTTGGTCGACGAATCGTCGCAGCGATTCCTGAGTTTTGGCTTCGGGGGTCAACGAGACTCCTCGGTCGGGGGACCTTCGAGATATCTTCGAATCGCAGGCAGCCAATGGGGCTCGATCTCGGGGCGGCCGAGCAGTTCGAGCCACTCTCGGCGGGTTTGAAGAGAGGATAACCCCTGGAGATCCAATTGCTCGAGCTCTTCGCCAACCCCATCTCCTTCAAGGGCGAGCGGTTTGGCATCCTCTTCGGTTTCGCTTGGGGCTGGATCAGCACCCTTCTGTGCGGCGGCACTCGCGTTGCCACCCGTCTTTCGGGAAGAATCATACGCCGCTTGCCCACGGTTGAGACTGCGGCCGGTCGCGCCGTCGGGAAGTTCTTCGGTCGTCAGCGCCTCGGGCGGCTCGCTCGAGTGAGACGTTTGCGATAGGGCGTCCTGAGTCGAGAACTTTGGGGAAATTTCGCGAGCCCCGAGCAATCGAGCCGCCCGCGAGCGGGCGGCTCGTGCGGGGCGGCTCCAACCCGAATCCACTTTTTTGGGTAACTCCCCGCGGTTTAAGAGCTCGGTTCGAATCTGCTTGAGTTCGGGAAACGGCTCGAGTTCGCGAGCCGCGGCGACGAGAGTCTGGGCCACGAGACGGCGGCTGGGATCGGTTCGACGCTCTGCCGGCGCCGCAGTTCGGGCCGGGTCTGACGGGCTCGCGACCGCAGCGTCAACCACGAGGCCGGCGAGTCCGAGCGAGGTCACGATGAGGGGAGTCGAGAGATACTTGAGGAGCTGCGCGGTCGCGGCCGCGAATTTCGGGCTAGCGACCGGGTCAGCGATAAGGGCGCGGGTTCGGTCGTTGGGCGGAATCAACCCGCGCTGAATTTCGTCGCGGGTAATCAAGGCATCAGCGCCGTGAACGGAGCGGTCCCATATTTGGGCCCAGCGATGTTTGAGGAGGAAGAGCACCGAACCGATCAGCGTGACCCCGATCGCGACGGTCACTAGAACTCCGGTCGTTTCGCGGACTGACCACCCTGAGATTGTAAAGAGGAATGTTAAGGCGAGGAGTGGTGGAGTAAGGCTGAGGAGCAGTCCGACCCCGCGAAGCTTTGCCCGGCCCAATCTCAAATAGCGAGGCTCCTCCTGATCTTTCGGGATCGGTTCTAAACTAGCCGCTTTCATTGATATAACTCCGAGTTAGTTGCATGGCGGGTCGCCTTGAAATCCGAGCCGAAACGCTCGAGAGATCGAGACGGATCTTGGATTCTCTTGACGATTTCTTCATATCCCATATAAATTGCGCGAAGTCGAGGAGGAAGCTCACCTTCTCGACGCCCAGCCTCGCGAGCTTCTCCGCTTGCGAATCTTCTGCCTGACAGCTCGTTCAGCCAACGCCGCTCAGTTTTTTCAAAGTCACTGTTTTCTTCAGAGTCACTGTCTTCTGCAGGGAAACTGTTTTCTGCAGGCTCACTACTCTGAGTCACCGGCGGATTTGACTGCTCGAACTGATCCTACTGCCCGAACCGACGTTTTAGAGGCGCGCCCTCGGGGTGTTGATCTTGATTGGTTGGTAGGCTCTCTTTGTAAGGACGCTCACTCGAGATTCTGAACTGGCAGCTGACCTAGCAGCCGAACTGGCGGCTGGTTCCGGCTCAGTGATCCCGAGCGACTCTGATTGCAAATTGACTCTGCGCGCAGCCCTCCCTTCAGGATCCCGACGTGGCGCTTAGCTGGACGAGGGATGGCTCATGGCCGAGTGTATTAACCGAATGGCCCGTTGTCGAAACTTGGTTCCGGTCGAAAGCTATTGTTAGGATGGCATCGACGGCTGGCTCTTCCGCGACCAACTCAACAATGTCGTCTTAATATCCTCTGAAGAGTTTC
>CAYZYD010000143.1:0-8569 GCA_964482505.1 uncultured Planctomycetia bacterium
GGGCGAAGGAAGCTCGGCCTCCCGCGCGGAATGAGTTTTCGGGCGGGCTGCTAGGCTTCCCTCGATCGACTCCCGGCCTGGATTTGAGAGCCGCGAATCGCCGAATCCGCCGGACCTGTTTCAAAGGCTACTCCCCCTCCGTAAATCACCGACGTTGTAGTGCGGCCGAGAGTTTGGCCTCGGGGTCAAACCGCTTCACTTCAACTTGCTCGCGAACATAAGCGATCACCACTTCGGGCTTCTCTTCGATCTCGGCGTGCTTGGCGATCTTGCTGACCAGCAGCTCACGGATCGATCGATTGCGCTCTTGCCGTTCGTACTCGGCCACGGTCAACCCCCGCGCCTTGAGTGTCTGGTTGAGCGCTTTGATATCGTCCCCGTAAATCGATTTGAGCCGGGCGATTTTCTCGGCGACCTTGGCGTCGACGAGTTCGTAACTGAGCTCGAGACTCTCGCGACGCGCGTATTCCCGCAGTGAAGCTTCGTCGACAAAGGCTTCAAAATCGCGCAGCCCCCGCGAAGCGAGCAAAAAGTTCTGATAGTCAGCCAGACTCAGCGACCGCTGCCCGACTTGAGCGATCGCTGCGGTAGCGGCGGGCTCGGAAGGAGCCTCTGCGGGCGGCGCCACTTGTGCGCCGGCGGCAAACAATAGGAGAGCCCCGAGGGAAGTGAGCAGTCGATTCACGGACTGCGGTCCGACGATCACACTTTGCCAAATCTCGATCGACCTCACGTCGCAACTCCCGTCTCGCTGGATTTAAGCCGCGGATTGAGTCTCCGTAAACACGAAAAACCGCGCGCCCGGTAGCCCGCACTATTCATGAACCGCGTCGCGAGTGGTCGTCAGTCGTTCGCGGGCCAGGAATACGCCCGCGGGGATCTTACGACTTCGCAGCAGTGGGCTCCTGAATCATGCGGGTTAGCATACCCCGCTTTCGATCGCCGAACAGCTGCGTTGAGTAAACCTTGAGAAATTGCGAATAAAAAAAGAGGCCAGGCCTTCCGGGGGGATTGAAAGACCTGGCCGAAGCCCGGGGGCTTGAGACAGAGGACTCGTTCAGTGTGCGGTTAGAGCCCTTCGATTAGGGGCAGATGGGATCCACACATTCGAGCCCGTCGGCGGTGGGGTCGACATTGCATTCGCCCTGGGGTTCGGGGAGGACAGGGCTGCCCGGAACGAAAAGATTATTGAGCACCGTAATCGCGTCGGCGACGTTCACCGAGCCGTCGTCGTTTCCGTCGCATGCATCTTCGCAAGTGTCACTTGGGGGCGAACCCGGAACGAAGAGACTGTTGAGCAGAAACACGGCGTCAGCGACATTGACCAGCAAATCGACGTTACAGTCGCCGCGCAAAAATTCAGAACCGCCCGACGATCCGAGGGCTTGGAGATAATCCGCTGCGATCGACACCCGGTCGCTCGTGGTGCCGAGTCCACCAAACTCGACACTCGAACTGATGATATTCGCGCCGGCACTGTTCTCGGCCACGATCGTGACTGCAAAGTCGCCTTCGATCCCGGTGAGATCCAAGTTTCTCAAGATCGGTTCGACCGTGAGGACCTGCGGGTCGACACCGGAACCCGCGATGGCGAGTTCGTCATTGAAGTCCGGACTCATACCCGGCTGGTCGCTCTCGTACGCGAGGTTCGAGAAGCTCGAGAGATCAAAAGTGAAGTCGGTTCCTGCGAGCCCTTCGACTACATCGACAAATGTGGAGAACTGGATCGTGGCGTCGTCCACTCCATCTCGATCGGCGAGAGGTCCACTCACCAGTCCCAAAGACCAGAGAAGGCTGCCCTCGAGGTAGAGGGGTCGACCGAGATCATTGGCGTCGACGAGCACTTGCAAGTCGCCAGCACCGAGCGGGGCCTGGTTGGGAAAGGAACCCGTCAACACCCAAATGTTGTCGCTGCTTGCGATCGCTTCGTCGATACAGCCAAAGCCGGCGATGCTGGTCAGATCGAGCCGAAGCACCGAGCGACCATTAGCAACTAGTGCCTCCTCGAGTGCTTGAGCGCTATCCACCGCCCCCGGCAACTCGAGATTGAGAATGAGATCGGCGATCGGAGTCGAAACGGGGTTGGGCCCGACCGAAAGGGAGCAGCGGACCGCGCCGGTCTCAAAGGTGGTGTCGGTCGCAATCACCGTGTATTCAACCGGACCCACAGGCGGATTTGGATCGATGAAACTGGTCTCGGTTCCTCCGAGGGTTGCGATACTCACGCTATTGGCAAGGATCTCGATCTCGGTGTAGGTCGTCGCGTTAGTCCAACCGAGTTCGACGACCTGCCCAAGACAGTCAAAATCGCAAATGAGATCTTGGACCGCGGGCGAGAGCTCGATCTCGAGCTGCCCCACTCCCCCGGGTAACGGGAAGGGACTTCCAACCTGGATCAGATAGTCGGTGCCCGCCTCGAGCTGAGTCTCAACCTCAGACTGAGGCCCGCAGGAGTCGTCATCGCAATCCACGGGGTTGGTCGGCGGACAGATTCCGGTGTCCTCGAAGAGGGCGATCACGGTGTCGAAGGAACTCGCGCAGAGGCTGAGTCGGTACACCGAAGTCACCGCGGGGGAGAAGCGGTACCAGATATCGTCGGTCACGTCTGCGCAGGATGTGCTGAGTACTCCGGTTGTTGCGCCCGAGGTGTCGAACGGGATCAACCCAAGCCCGACATCGACGGGACTCAGACAATTGTCGTTCGGAAGCATCGAGACCGAAACATTGCAGCACGCGGCCGGAGTGGGACCCACCGCATCAATTCCGGCCACACAGAGCTCGAGCAAGCCGACCAAGCCGGCGGGCACGTCGTAGACCGTCGTGGTGGTGGTACCGGGAAGAGTAGCCACCACGACACCCGATTCGCTGATCTCGATGCCGCCCGAATAGTTCGCGCCGGCCGGGATGTCCCAGGTCAACTCGACTTGGTCCGGAGCGACGAGATTGCAATCGAGATTGAGGACGCCGGGAGAAGCGACGGGCTGGACCAGCAGAAGCGCATCGATGATCGCCCCAGGAACTTGAGTCCCGAGCCGCAACAAGTAAGTCTCACCCGACTGTACGGCAAACCCGAGCGTGAACTGCAAGCCGGCCGACGTCGTCTCGCTGCAGGCGAGCAGATCCGCGGTTTCCTCGGGACAACCGCATCCTTCGTAGACGGCTCCGCGCAGGTCAGCACCGATAACTTGCGCTTGGACAAAGCCGTCTTGGTCGGCGGTGTAGCAGTAGTAGACGTCATTAAAGATCTGATCACTACTACTCGGTCCGGGATCGCAGAATCCCGCGAGCGATTGACCGTCGGTGCCTGCGGCGGGGCTTGTCTGAAATTGGACCGAGGGAGTCATCGAATCGACCGGCGTCGCCTGGGCGCAGGTATCGTTTGCAGGCGGACCGAAGAGCGTACAGCAGACAAAACCTGATGTGCCGAGGGAGGAGCTCAAACCTTCGATACAAAAATCTTCGCTGCCGACGAGCGGGGTCGAGAGCGGAACGGTCGCTTGCGTCTGAGTGCCCGGGACCGAAGCGATCAGAATACCGTTGCGAATAATATCGATGCCGTCGTCGTAGGTGGTCCCCGCCGGAATATCCCAGGCTAAGGTGACCTCGCCCGGGACCGAATCGTCACAAACCAAATTTTCGGGCGTCGGTAGATCGTACTTGAGTTCGAGCAGACCGAGCACGGGTGACATCGGTAGCTGGGCACCGATCCGGATGAGATAGGATTCTCCGTCGATCGTGTCGACGTTGAGCGTTGAGACAAACACCTCTTCGGTACAAGCGAGAACGTCCGCCGAATCGGCCGGGCAACCACAACCGTCGTAAACCGCGGCGCGAAAAAATGAGGCGAGCGCAAAGTCGAGGGTCAGAGTCCCCGTCGACGTCGCGGTAAAACAGAAAAAGACGTCATTGTAGATCTGGTTATCGAACATGGGGCCGGGATCGCAAAAGGGGCTCAAATCGTCACCGTCAGTTGCCGCGAGAACCGAGAGAGGGTTGCAACAGACTTGAGCGCCGTCGAGGGCTCCGGGAAAAATGGACTGGACGCAGACGATCGGCAGTTGGTTCGAAAGGACGTTGTCGCCGAGACCGATGCTAGCTGCGTTCGCACACGAGTCGGGCTGCGTTGCATTTGCAGTCCCCACGTAGCTCGTCGCGCTGCCGGGTAATGTCGCCACGACGATGTCGTTCTCGCGAATGCGGATCTCCGAGAAGGTGGTCGGTGAGGGGAGCGCCCAAGTGATCTCGTACTCGCCCGGGTTTCCGGTCGGATTACAGCCTAAGTTGAGAACGGTCGATGACTGAGAGAAACTGAGCCCCGCCAGAGCGAGAACTAAGAAGGCGATCCGCGGCAAGTCGGGTGTCGCTAGATTCACAACAACTCCTAGGGTCGACTCCCGCCGTCCGCCCTTTCAGCTGGGTCGAACGACCGGAAGATATCTGCCGGCATTATTCCTGAACCGCCCAGCGAGCATTCAAATGACGTATGGCGCCGTCAGAGGGCGCTTTACTGCTTCGCAGGAGCGGGATCGTGCAAGTAATGCGGTGTGGGTAAAAGTATTCGTCAGCCCAGCCTCTGGCTGGGGGGTTCAAGTTCCCAATGGCGAGGGGAGTGTCCCAAGAAACTAGCTGAATTTTAGCCCGGAAACCGCGTAGCGAGAAGTCGCAAGGTGTTCGCTCGCAAGGAAGACGGACCGATTCGGCCCGAGTCGACCTACCAGGTCGCCTGAGGATCGAATCGGTTCGTCTGACGCCGCGAGCGGACGCCTTGCGACTTCGCAGTAGCGGGCTCATGAATAATTGCTAGTGTCCTGTTCGGAAAGTTCGAGTGAGAACTCGGCGAGCCATTCGGCATTCCTGGCTAGCAGCCCGCCCGCAAAGTGCTTTCGAATTGAGCCTGGTGAGATTGGGGGCGTCGAACCCCGCCGGCCTGCGTCGTCTCGGTAACCGGGCAAACGCTGGCGAGGATTCAGGCACCCCAAATATCGCCGACCACCACCAGAATGACGTTTCGGGCGAGCAATCAAGGACTGACCGCCGGCCCGAGAGTCGAACCGAGCTGGCGAAGGATCGCGCTGAGTTCCGCCGACTCCTCTTCCGACAGTCTCGGCGCCACGATCGTCATCAGGAGTTCGCCGGCGAGCTCACTTTGCTCGCGCTTTTCGAGCGCGACGAGCAACACCCCGAGCTCAATGCGATTTGAAATGCGAGCGACGACGGCTTCCTCGAGCAGATCTTGCGATTCGGCTCCGAGCTGACGGGCCGCGGAGAGCGCGTCGGGAAAGGGCTGACTGAGGTCGGACCCGAGCCGTTTGGTCGCTCGAACCAAGCAGACTGCGGCTTCTGTTTCGCGTCGATCCTTCGCGAGAAATTCAAAGAGAATCATCCAGTGAATCGGTGAGGCGTCCGCGCGCTTCTCGGTCGCGCGAAAGAGTCGCAACGCAAGCTCGGTCGCTTCGCTAGTTCGCCCCTGTCGCTTGAGTTCTCGGTGGAGGGGTATCGCAGTATTGAGGGTCATCCCCGAAGCGGTCCCAAAGACTTTCAGGGCGCGGTCGTGCGCGGTCGTGAGCAGCTCGAGGGCACCCGCTCCGTCGTCCGCGCGAGCACTAATCGTACCCGCAATCGTCATCGCAATCAGAGTGCGTCGATGGTTCTCGCCGTAGAGCCGTTCGCAACACATGACCGACTTGCGAGCGTACTCTCTCGCCTTCCTCAACTCGTCGATCCGCGAGGCCGCCTGGCCTAGCGCGTAGTAGACTTCGACGTGCAGAGTCTCGTAGAAGGGATCGCGGTAGGTCTCGAGAAACCGTTCCCCCGATTCGATCGCTTCTGCGTATCGTCCCGCTGCGACGCTCGCGAGCGGTAGCCGAGCCATATACTTCGCGCCTTCGCGCATCGGTTCTCGAGTGCCGCGCTCGACTGCCTCGACGAGTGCGCGCCGAACCCGGTACGCCTTTTCGCGTTCATCGATCGACTGGGGAAGCTCGCAAAGCCCCGCATAGAGATGCCAGAGCTCCGCGTCAACCCGCTCGGCTTCGTCGCGCAAATCGAGACGCTCGGGAAGTCGTTCAAAGTCGAGATAGCGCGAGAGTTCGTCGACGAGTTGCGGCTGCCGCTCGACTCCGTAGTGGAGTTGAACGCGTCGCGCCACCACCCGCTTGGCTTCGGTACTCTCCTCACCGAAGAGCGAGCGGTACGCTTCAAAGGCGCGACCAAAGTGCTCGAGCGCTTGGGAGGCGAGGTCCCATTCGGACTGGAGCCTCCCCACCGCTTCGTTAATCCGAGCCTGGAGCAGCGGATCTTTGACCTGCGCCTCCACGCGATCGACCGTGACCTGTTTGAGCAGCGCCTGCACGCTCTCCATCGGCTTCGCCTGCCCGGGCTCAGCCCGCCGGAAGACTTCGATCTCGAGAAATCGCAACACTCCCTCGGACGCGAGTTGGGCCCGCTTCGCGATCTCCATTTGATGCATCGCATTCTCGCGCTCCGCCCTCGCGATCTTCTCTTCACTCTCGGCCTTCTCGCGAGCGAGGTCGATCGTCTTCAGATGGCGACTGACCGTGACCGAGTGGTAGAGGAGCGCGACCACTCCGAGCGCCACCGCCAAGACCGCCGTGCAGCTCGCGAGCGCGATACCCTGCCGACGCCGACAAAACTTGCGCAGCTGGTAGAGCAAACTCGGCGGCCGGGCGACGAGGGGCCGATTGTCGAGATAGCGCTCGAGGTCCTCCGAAAAGTCGGCCATCGAGCGGTAGCGCCGAGCGCGGTCGGGATCGATCGCTTTGAGGATCAACCAGTCGAGCTCGTTGCGCAGGATGCGGCGCACGCCCGACGGGTCGGTCACATCGTCGTCGACCCTCGTGCTCGGCCGCAACGGTCCGCGTTCAAAGTCGGGAAAGCCGAGAGGGCCGCGCGCCTCGGGTTCGTAGGGAAGGTTGCCCGTGACGAGTTGGTAGAGAATGACTCCGAGCGAATAGACATCGGCCCTGACATCGACATCGGAAGTCGCGGCTCCTCGCGCTCCCCCACTCTGCTCGGGACTCATGTAGGATGGAGTGCCGATCGCCTCGCCGTGCCGCGTATGATCGCCATCGAGGTTGAGCGCTTTCGCCACCCCAAAATCGATGACCTTGGGCGAAGGCCGATCGTCGATCGATTCGACAAGAATGTTGCTCGGTTTGAGATCGCGGTGGAGAACTCCGCGCATGTGCGCGTGGTGGACGGCCCGAGCGACTTCGAGCACGAGTTCGATTCGGCTCTCTACGGGTGGCTTCTCGCGACGGCAGTACTCATCGAGCGGCGTGCCGCGCACGAGCTCCATCACAAAGTAGGGTAGTCCATTCTCGGCGATCCCGGCGTCGTAGATCTTTGCGACCCCGGGGTGATCGAGCAGATTCATCGTCTCGCGTTCGCTCTCAAAGCGGGCGAGGCTCGTCTCCGAGTGAAGTCCGGGTTTGACCATCTTGATCGCGACGTCGCGGACAAACGGGGTGAGCTGCCGGGCTCGGTAGACGACTCCCATTCCCCCTTCGCCGATCACCTCACCGAGTTCGTACTGCTCGAGCCGGGTTCCGGGGGCGAGCGGTCGGGTCGCTTTGATATCGAGAACTTGGGAGGCGGGTTGCGCGAGAAAGGAACCGTCGGGATCGGCGGCGTGGTACTGAAGCAGCGATTCGACTTCTCGCAATAGCTCGGGTTCGCCCCCCGAGGTCTTGCGCACCCACTCGTGGCGGCCACTCTCGGGTTGATCGAGCGCTTCGAGAAAGATCTGCTTGGCGCGCGCCTTGAGCGTCGACTCTGAAGAACTCAATCGCGATCCTCGTCCGCCGGGGCGTCGCTCTCTTCTCCTCCGAGTTCGCGTCGCAGCCACGCTCGCGCGAACGCCCACTCGCGCCGCACCGTACGGTCTGAGATGTTCATCACCTGAGCGGTCTCCGCTTCACTCAATCCCGCAAAGAAGCGGTACTCGACGATGCGCGCCGATCGCTCGTCTTCAGCCTCGAGCTTTCGGAGCGCTTCGTCGATGTCGACGATCTGCTCGATTTCGATTTCAAACGGAGTTGATAGGTTTTCGTGGAGTGGGACCCGCTTCTGATCGCCACCTCGCTTAGCGGCCGACTTTCGACGCGCCTGGTCGACGAGCACATTGCGGATCGCCCGGCTCGCCGCACCAAAGAAGTGAGCGCGATGATCCCATGAAGGGTTTGAGCTCAACAGTTTGAGGTAGGCCTCGCTGACGAGCGCGGTCGGCTGAAGGGTCTGCCCGGGCGGAAATTGGGCGAGCCGAATCGACGCGATGCGTTTGAGTTCGTTGTAGACGACTTCGAAGAGCCGGGATTCCGCTTCCGGATCACCCGTTTCAAGCTGTTTGAGAAGCTGAGTAATATCGTCGCTCACAGCGCACTCTCTCGGCGGGAATTTTGACCGCGGTTATCGCCTTGGTAGCGATGGGGACGGACGAGGTGCTCGGCGGATCCCCATCTCATCAGCCTCACTCCGAAGCCACTCTTTCCACCGATTACTAGTGTCCTGTTCGGAAAGTTCGAGTGAGAACTCGGCGAGCCATTCGGCC
>CAYZYD010000144.1:0-8539 GCA_964482505.1 uncultured Planctomycetia bacterium
GGTGGGGAAATGGGGGTCGGGTGCTTTTGGTGGGATGGGGATTCGGGTTTAATAGAAGTGTTAGGCTCCCTTTGGCGGTGGTTGTCGGCTTTCGGCGGTCAGCTTTCTGCTGAGCGCTTTCGGCTTACCGCTTTCCGCGATTTGGCATTCGCTATTCGGCGGTATCGACTTTCTGCGGTTGGCCTGGGAAGTAAGGCTGGCTGACGTAAGTGAGAAGGACTGGTTCTTGGCGGAGAAAGATATGAGCTCGATCGCGAGGTCGATGAAAGAGCGGGTTTTTCTCCTGGTTGTCTCGGGGGTTCTGTCGGGTTGTGCAATAGGCCGGGGGCGAGAAGAGGTTTCGCATGGGCCGATTTCTCACCCGGAGAGTGCCGAGCAAGTCGAGTTCTGTCCCGTATCGGGGGAGCAGGTGGAGGCGGATCAGCCGGGGGTGATCGCCTACGTCTATCGGGGGAAGACCTATCTGTTTCAGAGCGAAGAGTGTCTTGAGGCCTTTAAAGCCAATCCTGAACTCTATATCAGCCAGCTCTGATCGCAGGGGTGGCGGAAGGCTTATCGCCCAAGTCCGGGACTTGAGTCTCGCTCGCGCCCAGGGCGTTTGCGGCGGTTCCTCCTCGAGGTGGGTCGAACGCGTTCGACTTGTCTCAATTCCCTCCCTTGCTATGCTCCGACGGCTCGGGTCGAGACGATCGACTCCGCTGTGACAATCTGAGGCCGACGCTGGCCTTTGTCCGTCGACCGAGATCGTTGGAACGCTATGCGCCTTATCCCCACAAACATCAGCTCCAAAGACCCCGACTTTGCAAAGAATCGCGAAGTCTTGCTCGAGCAGTTGACGCAACTCAGCGAGCGCCTCGGTCAAGCTCGCGAGGGTGGGCGGGACGCTCAGATCGAACGCCACCGTAGCCGAGGCAAGCTCTTCGTTCGGGATCGGATCGACGAGCTACTCGACGAGGGCTCCCCTTTCCTCGAGCTCGGCGCGCTCGCCGCATACGATCTCTACGACGGCCAGGCACCTTGTGCGGGGATCGTGACTGGGATCGGCCGAGTCGAGGGGCGCGAGGTGATGGTCGTCGCAAACGATGCGACGGTGAAAGGGGGGACCTACTTCCCGATCACGGTCAAGAAGCATCTGCGCGCGCAAGAGGTGGCTGAGGAGAACCACCTCCCCTGCGTCTATCTTGTCGATTCGGGCGGAGCATTTCTCCCGCTCCAAGATCAAGTCTTTCCCGACCGCGACCATTTCGGGCGGATCTTCTACAACCAAGCGCGTATGTCTGCGCTCGGGATTCCGCAGATCTCGGTTGTGATGGGGTCGTGCACTGCTGGCGGTGCATACGTCCCGGCGATGAGTGACGAAGCAATCATCGTCCGTAACCAGGGGACGATCTTTCTCGGGGGACCGCCGCTCGTCAAAGCGGCGACGGGCGAAGAGGTCACGGCCGAGGAGCTCGGCGGCGGTGATGTCCACTGTCGTCAGAGCGGTGTCACCGACTCGCTCGCCCGCGACGATGCCGACGCGCTCGCGCTCGCGCGAGCTGCAATCGCCAATCTCAACCGCACCCTTCCGAAACAGACCCTCGACCGGACCGAGCCCGAGCCCCCCGCCTACGACCCCGAAGAACTCTACGGAGTGATTCCGTCCGACACCCGCAAACCGCTCGACGCGCGCGAAGTCATCGCTCGGATGGTCGACGCGAGTCTCTTCTCCGAATTCAAGGAGCACTACGGGACGACGCTCATCTGCGGTTTCGCCAGGCTCGAAGGTTATCTCGTGGGAATCATCGCAAACAACGGCGTGCTCTTCTCCGAGTCGGCGCTCAAAGGCACGCACTTTGTCGAGCTCTGCTCGCAGCGGCAGATCCCGCTGATCTTCTTGCAAAACATCACCGGCTTCATGGTGGGTCGACAGTACGAGAATGGCGGTATCGCCAAGGATGGCGCGAAGCTCGTTCACGCGGTCGCCAACTCCGCCTCGCCGCGCTTTACCGTCGTCATCGGGGGATCGCACGGTGCCGGGAACTACGGCATGTGTGGACGCGCATACCAGCCGCGCCAGATGTGGATGTGGCCAAACTCACGCATTTCGGTCATGGGCGGCGAACAGGCCTCGCAAGTCCTCTTGACCGTCAAACGGGATCAACTCGCCTCACAAGGCAAATCGCTCTCACCCGAAGAGGAACGCGCGATCACCGACCCGATCCTCACCAAGTACGAGACCGAGGGCAGCCCCTACTACTCCTCGGCTCGACTCTGGGACGACGGGATTCTCGACCCCGTCAAAACTCGCGGCGCACTCGCGCTCGGGATCGAAGCCTCACTCAACGCGCCCCGCACCGAGCGGCGCATCGGCATCTACAGGATGTGACCATGAATGTCGGCCGCTTTGAACATATCGAAGTCGAATCGGGTCCCGTCGCGCAGTTGCGACTCAATCGCCCCGAGGTCCGCAATGCCTTCAACGACGCCTTGATCGAAGAGGTCATCCGCGCGGTGACGATGCTCAATTCGGAAGCCACGCGCGTCATTGTTCTCTCGGGGTTGGGCAAGAGCTTCTCGGCCGGCGCCGACCTCAACTGGATGCGTTCGATGATCGACTACAGTCGTGCCGAGAACATAGCCGACGCTCAACGGATGGCGGCGATGTTCCGCGCGCTCAACGAATCCGCCGCGATTGTCATCGGAAGAATCCACGGAGCCGCCATGGGGGGAGGCGCCGGCCTCGCAAGCGTCTGTGATATCGCGGTCGCGGCTCACGACACGCTCTTCGCCTTCTCAGAAGTTCGCCTCGGGATCATCCCGGCCGTGATCTCCCCGTTTGTCCTCAACCGCATCGGCGTGCACCACGCGCGGCGCTACTTCGTAACCGGCGAACGGTTTGACGGTCGACGCGCCGCAACGATCGGTCTCGTCTCGGAGTCGGTGGAAGCGGACGAACTCGATTCGCGCGTCGAACAACTCGCGCAGGAAGTCCTCGAAGGCGGTCCCGAAGCGTGTCGCGCCGCCAAGGCTTTGATCCCCGGTGTTCTCGCCGCCCACGACCCCATCGCCTTCACGGCTGAGCAAATCGCCGACCGGCGCGCGAGTTCCGAAGGGCAAGAGGGCATGCGCGCCTTCCTCGAACGCCAGCCCGCGCCGTGGCGAGCAGGTTCGTCATGAGAGTGCTCGTCGCCAACCGCGGCGAGATTGCGGTCAGGATACTCAGGGCGCTGCGGCGGCTCGGGCACGAGACCCTGGCCGTCTACTCAGAGGCCGACCGCGAGGCGCGCTTTCTCGGCTTCGCGGATCGGTCAAAGTGCATCGGTCCCGCGAGTGCGCTCGAGAGTTATCTCTCGATCGATCGACTAATCGAGGCGGGCCGCGAGCTCGGAGCCGAGGCGATTCACCCGGGGTATGGCTTCCTCTCGGAAAATGCCGAATTCGCCCGTCGTGTCGAGGCAGAAGGCTGGACTTTTATTGGCCCGCGCCCCGACTCGATCGAAGCGATGGGAGATAAGACCCGCGCCCTCGAAATCGCGCGCTCGGCCCAGGTCCCGACCGTCCCCTCGCTCAGACCAGACCCCGACATCGACCCCAAGTCGATCCAGGCGGAAGTTGAGAAGATCGGTTTCCCCGTCATGATCAAGGCGGCGGCCGGCGGCGGAGGCAAAGGGATGCGCATCGCCCGGACCGCGACAGAGTTTGTCGAGCTCTACCCCGCCGCGATTCGCGAGGCCAAAGCCGCGTTCGGAGACGGCCGGGTCTTTGTCGAGAAGTACCTGACCCGGGCCCGGCACGTTGAGGTGCAGGTTCTCGGCGACGGCGAAGGAGCAGGGATCGCGCTTGGCGAGCGCGACTGCTCAGTCCAGCGGCGGCACCAGAAGCTCATCGAGGAGTGCCCGGCTCCGGGTCTCGAGCCCAAAACCCGCGAACGACTCGCGCAAGCCTCCGTCAACCTCGTCGAGTCGACGTGTTACCGCGGCGCCGGCACGGTCGAGTTTATGGTCACCGAATCGGAAGAGTTTTTCTTCCTCGAGATGAATACGCGACTCCAGGTGGAGCACCCGGTCACCGAACTCGTCTTCGGAGTCGACCTGGTCCGCGCCCAACTCGAGATCGCCACCGAAGGAAAGATCTCCGAACGGATTCGCGCCGCGAAGCCGGTCGGACACTCGATCGAACTCCGCGTCTACGCGGAAGATCCTCAGAACAACTTTCTGCCGTCGATCGGCCGCATCGAAGCGCTCAATTGGCCTCAAGGGGATGGCGTTCGTGTCGATACGGGGTTCGACGAAGGCGACGAGATCACGCTCCACTACGATCCGATGATCGCCAAGGTGATCGCTTACGGCGACGACCGCCCCGACGCGATTCGAAAACTCGCCCAGGCGCTTCGCGAGACCTTCATCGCCGGGTTCCAAACGACGGTCGACTTCGGTCTCGCCTGTCTCGAAGAGCCGGTCTTCGCGCGCGGCGACATGACGACTTCGTTTATCCCCGACCATATGACACCGTGGGAAACAGCGGCGCCCGACTCCGAATGGCTCGCCGCTGCCGCGCTCTTCCTCAAGCAGCAAAAGTCGACAACTCCGGGGACGGGCGCCCGGTCGCTTCCCCCGGCCTGGGAAGCGCTCACCGGTTGGAGGATCGCATGACGCTCGAAGGGGGTCGACTCGAGACTCGTGACGGACATCTCTTTCTGACCTTTGAATCGGGTGAGCCGTTCGAGCTTCTCTCGTTCCGTCCGCCAGCCCTGATTCTCAAGCGCGGATCCGAGACGAAAACGCTCTACGTGCACGCAGGACGAGAACACTTATGGGTTCGGGTTGAGGGAGCGACGGCCAAGATTGCACGGCCGCGCAAGGGCCGCCCCGGGGCCGAGGCCGACGCCACGGCGGTCGCGAGTGGTCGACTCGAAGCGCCGATGCCCGGCAAGGTCCTCGATCTGCTCGTCGCGGTCGGTGACGAGGTCGAAGCCGGTCAACAACTCGCTATCCTCGAGGCGATGAAGATGGAATCACCGCTCCGCGCCCCCGCTGCGGCGACCGTCGCCAAGATCTACGCAAAGAAGGGCGATGCCCTGGGCGCCGGCGATCCCGTGATCGAGCTGGACCTCAAGTCGTGAGCAACTCGATTCGCCTGGTCGAAGTCGGTCCTCGGGACGGTCTCCAGAACCAAGCTCGGGAGATCCCCACCGAAGTCAAGGTTGGGTGGATCGAGCGCCTTACCGAGGCGGGTTACGAAGAGATCGAAGCGAGCTCGTTCGTCCATCCAAAGTGGGTCCCCCAGCTCGCCGACGCGCGCGAAGTATTCGCGGCGATCGGTCCTTCAGCCGGAGCAAAGCCAGCGAATTCGGAACCAAAGCGTGACGATTCGCAGTCCCTGGCTCACTCGACTCTGCGGCCGACGGTTTACTCCGCTCTCGTTCCCAACGCCAAAGGGCTCGAAGCCGCGCTCGCAGCGGGCGTGACTCGCATCGCCCTCTTCACGGCCGCGTCCGAAACCTTCAACCAGAAGAACATCAACGCGACGATCTCGGAATCTCTCGATCGCTTCCGCGAGATCTTCGATCGGATTGCGGGTCTTGACCTGCGCGTCCGAGGCTACGTCTCAACCTGTTTCGGTTGTCCCTACGAAGGCGCAGTCGATCCCGCCCAAGTCGTGCGCATTTCACACGATCTCCTCGAACTCGGCTGCCAAGAGGTTGTCATCTCGGACACGATCGGCGTCGCCACCCCCCGCGAGGTCACCCAGGTTCTCGAGCCCCTCGCCGAGTCGATCCCTGTCGACCAGACCGCGCTCCACTTCCACGATACCCGAGGTATGGCGGTCGCCAACGTTCTTCGCGCCCTCGACCACGATATCCGCGCCTTCGACGGAGCTGCGGGAGGCCTCGGTGGTTGCCCTTATGCTCCGGGCGCAACGGGCAATGTCGCCACCGAAGATCTCCTCTACCTCCTCCACGGGCTCGGTCTCGAAACCGGTGTTTCACTCGACCATGTCATCGCCGCCGACCTCTGGTTCGAAAAGGCCACTCAAATCGAACTTCCAAGCCGAGTACTCGCAACAGCTCGGTAAAGTATGTCGCAGGATGATGAGCAAAGGGAATCCCGCTCACGGACTATTCATAATGCGAGTTCGCTGCCTATTGGAACGGATCGCCGATGCCGACCGAGAAGTTTGATCTCGAAGCGTCCAAGAATTACTGGAAGTATGCGCCGAGCGGCTTAGGAAAGATCAATTCTGAGGAGCTGCTTCTCGAGAAGGACGACGAGTTTCTCTCCCGCTGGCGCGCTCACTTTGACAGTCGCTTGACTCACTACCGAGAAGAGCGTCATTTCACCGATATTCTCGCCGAGCGCTGGGCCGGTCAGCGAGTACTGAGCTTCGGCAGCGGCCTCGGATTGAATGAGTCGCGCTTTCTCGAAGGGGGTTGCGAAGTCACCTGCGCTGACATTGTGCCCGCTAACTTAGAGGTTATACGCCGCTCGTCGCAGTTGAGTGGGTGGGGCGACCGGACTCAACTGCTGCTGATCGACGAAGATCCCCCGGGTGACTTTGGTGGACCCTTCGACATGATCTACGCCTGGGGCAGTCTGATGACGATGCCCCGGGATCAGCAGAGAATAGTGCTCGACCGGTTTAAGCAGGCTCTCGCTCCGCACGGTGAGCTCGTTTTACTCCTCTACACTGAGACTTTCCTCAAGATGACGACGCCGACCGACTCAAACCGCGACTTCGCTCTCGCCTCCGATCCCTCGGTAGTGGACCCGGAGTTGGGAGAGCTGCATTGTCCCTGGTCCGATTGGCATAATGATGAAGTCTTGCTCGAACTCGTGGGCGAAGAGCTCGAGATCGTTGAGAAACAGTATTGGAATCAAGATTTTTATGTCACGTATACGCTCAAACACTGTGGTGCCGGCGGCCGGCGGCCGAGCGAGGAGGCGGTACCCTACTTCGATCTGAGGGAGTGCGAAGAGCGCGCCACTTCTCTCCTCGTGAGATACAAGCCAGAAGTCTTTTCGCCGGCCGAAGCCCAGCTCTCGGTCGAGAGTGATTCGCTGCACGTTACTACTGGAGAGAACGAATACCTCTACGCCGCCCTTTCGCCGACCGTCGAACTCGATGCTCGGGCTTACCAAGAAATAGTATTGCTCGTCGATAGTGAACTGATTGAGGGCGGCTGGGCTTTCGGAATTCTCGATCTCGATACGAACCGATTCTCGGTAAGTCGAAGCGTGCGGTCACCCGGTCGTCGCGTCGACGCCTTTGCTTGGCCAGCCACCGACATGCCGCGGCGGTCGCAGCTCGTTCTCAGTAACTTCTTCCCTGGGGGCGGAAAATCCCGAATTCACTTCTATGACATGAATCTCAGAGCGCGCTATTGAGCTTTTCTTCCCACCGTCATGAGGAGCTCTTGCCGGGTCGGGTCTTCTTTGCGAAATGCGACTTGACGAAGCACTTCCTCGTCGAGTTGAGGAAGACTTCGGTATGAGAAGTCAAAGTACTCGGTGTTGAGCTCGGTGAATCCGATGCGATTCAACATCCACTCGACCTCCTCGGCGACATATTCGCGGTGGTGCCCCGAGAATGGAGCAACCGCTTCGAAGTGCGCCTCAAGGGCTGCCATGATGCTGCGGCCCTGGGCGAGTTGTTCCCGCTTGGCTTGATAAGCGAGATTTGGTGTTTCTACCACGATGACGCCCCGCGGACGCAGTGCCCGATGCAGCTCGAGAAGATGCTGCTTTGGCGAATTGGGAATATGCTCGATCACCGCCATCGAAATCACGAGATCGAAACTCTCCGCGGGGACGGGGAGCGAGCTCTCAGTAGAACCCGCATCGATGACTTCAATTCCGTTCTTGCGAAGAAGTGAGCACCATGGATCGAGCGCTCCCCGCGCCTGGGAGTAGTAGTCGCAGGCCGTCACTTCGAAGCCGAGTCGCGCGAGCGCTAGCGAAAAATTGCCAAAGAATGATCCTTGGTCGAGGACTCGACCTCCCCGAATACCCAATCCTCGCAGCCGTTCGAGAAGCCACATCACTCTGAAACGCGAAGTATCGAGGTAAGTCGCCCAATCAAATTCTCGGTACGCAGGGTTGTGAACACCCAGTAAATCGAGATCAGCCTCCCTTAGCAGTTCCACGACGCATTGTGTGGCTTGGGTTACGGCTTTCGCCGCAGTTCTTCGCCGCCGCCATTCTGTGAGGAGATCTCGGTAGTCCATAGGGCAGACAGGGGATATTCGAGGCGATCGAAAGGCAATCCGAACCACTACCCGAAGGTCGTTGGATGGGAATATCGGAGTCCGGATGGATGGGGTTAACTAAGGCGCATTGAGATCCAGAGGGATCTCCTCGGTATGCCGGCCGAGCGTGGCGAGCCTGAGCAGCAGCAGAGTGAGGGCCGAGCAGTCTAGCAGCACTCCAAGCCCGAACAATCAAATCTGTGCGAACCAGAATTCGAGCGCTCCGTCCTAAAACCAATTCGCTTGCGGCCGGCGAAAACGGGGTCACCACCACTCTGAGAATCTCGCCGCAAAGCGATTCAAACGCCCTAG
>CAYZYD010000145.1:0-8520 GCA_964482505.1 uncultured Planctomycetia bacterium
GCTCATGTGTTGTCACGTCTATGACCCCTAGATCTTATGTTTTTGGCGAAAGACGACCTGCCCGAGAACGTTGAGAACGAGCACGAAGAGCACCAGCACCAGGGACGCGGCCCAGGCGAGCTCCTTGAGATCAGCTTGTGGGAGCCCTGAGTAATTGAAGATAAACACCGCGAGCGAGGCGGTCGGACTGTTGAGGTCGCTCGCATTTCGAATCCAGTAGTCACTGAAGAGCGCGGTGAAGAGAAGGGGAGCGGTCTCGCCGGCCGCTCGAGCGGTGGCGAGCATGACTCCGGTCAGGATCGTCGGTAGCGCCGTGGGTAGCGAGACCTTCCAGGCAACCTGAAACGGAGTGGCTCCCATACCGACCGCGGCCTCTTTCATCTTTTGTGGAACCATCAGCAGCGCCTCCTCGGCGGTGAGAAGGATGATCGGGACCATCAAAATCGAGAGTGCCACGGCCCCCGCGTACGCACTGAAGGTTCCCCCGGTCGATGCGATCACAAGGCCGTAGGCGAATACTCCGGCCAGAATCGAAGGGAATCCACTCAGGACTTTGGCCGAGAAGCGGGTGATCGGAGCGATCTTTGAGAATTTGCCGAATTCGGTGAGATAGATCGCGCCGAGAATCCCGATCGGGACGGCGATCACGCAGGCGAGACCGACCATGATCACGGTACCGACGATTGCATTGCCAAACCCACCCCCGCCACCGAGCGGTGATGGCGGCAAACTCGTGAGGACCTCAAGGCTCAATCGGCGGCCCCCTTTAATGATCAGCATGAAGAGGACGGAGAAGAGCGGGAAGAGCGCGACGATCGTCAGCCCCGCCGTTCCGATGGTGAGCAGGGTTCCGACGAGAGTTCGAAACTCACCGTAGTTGCGTTTGAGATTGAGATCTTGTTGGGAATCGAGGTCCGTCTCCGCCATCAGTTGAGCCCCTTCAGGTGCCGGGAGGCTCGGTTCATGATCGCGGTGCCAAAGAAATTGGTGAGGAGCGTGACGAGGAGCAAGACCAGGGCGGCGTACATCAGCGCCGCGACCTCGACGCGCCCGGCTTCGGGAAAAGAGTTCGCGAGCAGGGCGGCCAGCGTGGTGCCGGGGGAGAAGAGCGACCAGCTAATCTCGTTGGAATTCCCCACGAGCATGGCGAGCGCCATCGTCTCGCCGACGGCGCGACCAAACCCGAGCACGATCGCTCCAAAGATTCCTGAAGCGGCGGTCGGAATCACGACCGAGAGGATCGTCTCCCAACGCGTCGCTCCGAGCCCATAGGATGCTTCGCGAATCTTGTTGGGCACCGCCGCGAGCGAGTCGCGTGCGAGAGCGCTGATGGTCGGAAGCACCATAATTGCGAGTACGATCGAAGCGGGAAGCATTCCGACGGGCCCATTGAGTTGGGTGGCAAAGAGGGGAATGCCTGAGAAGTGCTCGTGGCACCAGGCCGATATCGGCTGGAGCGCGGGTCCGACCACAAAGAGCCCCCAGAGTCCGTAGACGACGCTCGGTATCGCCGCGAGGAGCTCCACGATGTTCTTGAGTACTTTTTCGACGGTCGGTGGCAGGAAGTCTTGGCTCAAGAAGATCGCGACAGCCAGACCGAGCACGCCGCCGATCGTGAGGCCGAGGATCGAGCTGTAGAGCGTGCCGAGTAGTTGCGCCCGGATCCCGTACTTTTCACGCTGCGGATCCCACGAGTCTTCACCGAGAAAGCCCACGCCGTACTCCCCGATGGCGGGGAGCGCCTGCAAAAAGATTTCGGCTGCGATGATCAGCACCCCGGCGACCACAAAGAAGGCGAAGAACCACGTGAGACCCCGGAAGATACGGTCCGTTCTCTTCTCGCCGGAAGTCGGTGGTTGGGCGATTCCGCTCATACTGAGTCCCCGCTCGGCATCGATTTAGTGGATCGTCTCAACCGCGGCCAAGACCCGCTTCTGGACCGTTTTGGGAAGTGGCACGTACCCCGCCTGCCGGCACTTCTTTTGACCCTCGGTCGCACAGTATTTCAGGACCTTTCTGAGGGTCTCTGAGATTTTGGGGTCGTCATAGGAACCGTAGATGAGCAGCCAGGTATAGGTCACGATCGGATAAGACTCGGGTCCCGCGGGATCGGGGATCCAAGCGATCATGTCTTCGGGAAGTTCAACGGCTTCGAGCGCTTTCATCGCCGCGTCGAGGGTCGGCTCGACGTATTTACCCGAGCGGTTTTCAAGCCAGGCCATCGGGATGTCGTTCTCGCTCGCGAAGCCAAACTCGATGTATCCGATACCGCCTTCGGTCTGCCGGATGAGTTCGGTGACGCCGTCATTTCCCCGCCCCCGAGAATACCCGTCGGGCCATTCGATCGTCTTGCCCGTTCCGGGTCCCGATTTCCAAGCGGAGCTGATCGCCGAGAGATGTTGACTGAATACATAAGTCGTCCCGCTTCCATCCGCGCGCCCGATCACTCCGATTCTCAGATCGGGTAACTCGGTTCCGGGGTTGCAAGCGACGATCACAGGATCGTTCCAGCGTTCAATTTCGCGCAGGAAGATCTTGGTGTAAGCCTCACGGGAGAGCTTGAGCGGCGCTTTGAGATCCGGGAGGTTGTACCCGAGAACAATACTGCCCGCAGTCATCGGGAGCAGCTTGACGCCACGTCCGACCCGGGCGATCTCTTCGGGCTTCATTGCCGCGTCCGAAGCGGCGAAGTCGACCTCCTCGGCGACAAAGCTCTTTACGCCCGCGCCCGAACCACTCTTCTGGTAGTTGACTCGGACTGAAGAATCGACCTGAGTGTTGTAGTCGCGAAACCAGCTTCGGTAGAGCGGCGCGGGAAAGGTCGCCCCGACTCCCTGAAGCGTCACGCTATCTCCGCCACAGCCGCTAAGGCTCAGTAGCAGCGCGAGAGTCGTGAAGGCAGTCAACCAAATGGCGAGAGTCAAGGAGGGGAGACGCGTCACGGGCTTTCCTTCGGGTAGTCCCGCGTTCGCGCGAACCCTCCTCCGCATTCGCTAAGCAATGCGAAGTCTGGTTGGAAACGGGGAAACGCTCTTAGTGTGGGACACAACGGTCGTCAGGTAGTTGCTCGTCTTTGGGTGAAATGCTCGTCGCGGAGACACGAGAGGCCAGCGCACCGCGGCGAAACAGTGCCAGCTCGCGTGTCGTCATTTGTCCTAAACTGCGCAATTGCTTTGTCGTCGAGAGGGGAATGGTAGGGGAAGCGACTTCGAGGAAAAGGGCTCTTGGCTAGAATCTCAAAAGTCGCCTGATCTCAGGCAACGGGTCCGGCGGCTTGTTCGGCGGCCGAGACGATTTTGCGCTCTTGGACCAATCGAGTGACCGCCGCAATATCGTGTCTTAACTCCCGATCGTGTTCTAGGTAAGGAATGTGCTCGCGGACCGTGGCCAGAATCGCCGCCACGCCGTCCCCCGGGCGATAGCTTCGGCTCTTGTTTGCTTCGAACTGCGCGAGAGCTCGAGTATCCGTCGGCGGTCCCCAGTACTCCCCGTTGAGGATTTTGAGCCGGATCTCGAGCGCTTGGCACGCGGTCAGGAGCTCGAGAGCGAGGACTTGCTCGAGGTCTTCGAGCATCTCGTAGACGTGGCGGCCCTCATTGGCCCCCATCGAGACGTGGTCTTCAATATTGGCACAGGTAGGAATCGAATAGGGGACGGCGCTGTGCGAACGCGTGACGAGATCGTTGACGAGCGCGGCGGCCGTGTACTGCACGATCATCAAACCGCTCTGGGTGCTGTCGTCGTTATTGATCAGAAAGAACGGGAGGCCGTCGGAGGTGGCGGCGTCGACGAGCTTGTTGACGCGGCGCTCGGAGATACTGGCGAGCGTCGAGATCACGGGTTTTAAGGTCGAAAGCGCAAAAGCGACCGGCATGCCGTGAAAGTTCCCGGCCGAGATCACGCAGTCTCGCTCGGGAAAGAGGATCGGATTGTCGGTCACCGCGCAGAGCTCACGGACGAAAATCTGCGACGCAAACTCCATGATATCGCGCGCGGCGCCGTGAACCTGAGGTACGCAGCGAAGACTGTAACTATCCTGCGGACTCGTCGACTTGCCGCCCTCGAGCCGCTGCTTGTTTTCATTCCAGCGCCAACTGCCGCCGACGTCGGGAACGCAGGCGGGATCGATATCGACGAGGGTCGAGCCGTTGACCAAGGTTCGGATATTCGCCGCGACCCGCAGCTGCCCGGGGTGTGGCCGCAGTTGGTGGACCCCCTCGTCGAACGCGGCGGATCGGCCGGCCGCCGCTTCCAAACTAACCGCGGCAGCGCAGTCGGCAAGCTTCGCCGCGTAACGGAGCCGGTCGAGACCGAGCACTCCGAACGCGGTCATCAGCGCCGTCGAATTGTTGATCGCGAGGCCCTCTTTGTAGGTTAACTCAATCGGCTTGAGACCGGCTGCTTCCAAGGCTCGTCGGGTCGGCATCACCTCGCCCCGGTATTCAACATCTCCGAGACCGATGAGCGCGAGTCCGACATGCGAGAGCGGGGCGAGATCCCCACTCGCGCCGACCGAGCCTTTGGCGGGGACGACGGGATGGACGCCTCGGTTGAGCAGTTCGACGAGGAGATCGAGGGTGGGCAGTCGGATTCCCGAGTGACCTTTGAGTAGAGTATTGATACGGATCAGGAGCACCGCCCGCACGACTTGACGGTCGACGGGTTCCCCAACTCCGACCGCATGGCTCACGATAAGATTGTGTTGGAGCCGGTGGGCTGCCGCGGCGTCGTCGAGTCCGAGCCCCGCGTTCTTACCAAAACCCGTATTGACGCCGTAGACCACTTCATTGCGCTCGGCGATTTCGAGCACGTAATCGGCAGCTTGGATAACCCGATCCCGTGCGCGTTCGGCCAGGCGTACCCGGTAGCCTTCCGAAGCCACCAACACGACTTCGCGCTGACTGAGGTCGCGCCCGTCGAGCAGGATCGTCTTTTCGGTGCCACTGGGATCGACTGGGGTCACCCGCGTCCTCGCTCTCGTAAAATCGTGCTCAGAGTCGACGCCAGCTCTGCTTCGGGGATGACTCTCTGGTCTCCCGAAGTCATGTCTTTGAGCACGCAACTCCCCGATTCAGCCTCTTCGGGACCTTGTATCACGGCGAACGGTACGCCGATTTGATCGGCGTACTTCATCTGTTTCTTGAACTTCCACTCTTCGAGCACGAGCTCAACTCGCAATCCCACTTCCCGAAGCCGGCGCGTCATCCGGATCGCGTTTTCTTCGAGCCCGCGATCGAGCTGAGTGACGAGAACTTCGGTGGTCGTGGGCGTGTTCGCAAACGGGGGGAGTTCGCGGAGCCTACTGAAGAGCCGAGTCGCTCCAAACGACATCCCAACCCCGGGCAGTTGAGACTTCGTGTAGAGCCCGGCCAGGTTTTCGTAGCGACCCCCTCCGCCCACGCTGCCGAGTTCAGGGTAATCGTCGAGGATCACCTCGTAGACGGATCCCGTGTAGTAATCGAGGCCGCGCGTGATCGCGAGGTTGATCACGTATTCATCGTCGCGGGCGCCGAGCTGCCCGAGGGTGCGGGTGACGAGTTCGATTTCGTGGCAGCCCTCATCGAACATCGGTCCGACGCTGAGACCGCCCAAGTAGTCGAGGACCTGCGGGCTGGGGCCCGAATGGTTCACGAACTCGAGCACCCGGTCGATCGCTTCCCGCGATAGTTTGATCGGGGCCTCGGAAAGCGTCTCCGCGACAGCTTCGGATCCGCGCTTATCGATCTTATCGAGTTCCCGTAGCACGGCGGGAGCGAGCTGGGCGGAGATCTCGAGACTCTCGAGCAGACCGAGCAACAATTTTCGGTGGCTCAAGTTCACTTTAAAGCCGCCGACTCCGAGGCTTCGGTAGACCTCGATCATCGCCGCTGGCACCTCAGCGTCGTAACGAAAGTCGAGTGTCTCCTTGCCGACGACATCGAGGTCACACTGATAGAACTCTCGGTATCGCCCCTTCTGAGGGCGCTCGCCCCGGTAAACCTTTTGAATCTGATAGCGGCGAAACGGGAAGGTGAGCTGGTGCTCGTGTTCAGCGACGTAGCGAGCGAGTGGCACCGTGAGATCGTAGCGCAGCCCGAGGTCGGGTTCCTCCCCTTGATCACGACTCCCCGAAGATTGCGCCAAGTAGATCTGCTTCTCGGTGTCCCCGCCGCTCTTTGTGAGCAGAACGTCGAGGTACTCCATGACCGGGGTCTCGATCGGCAGAAAACCGTACTTTTCGAAAATGGTTCGAGCATTGTCGATGATCTGCGTGAATGCGATTTGCTCCAACGGAAGAAGCTCGAGCGCGCCGGACATCGTGCGGGGTCGTATTTTCGCTGACATTTGGGCTGACATTCTGGGCTCGTGGGTCTTCTCCGGTCCAGGCGGCCGCTCTTTACCGCAATTTCATGGACTCTACGTCGTGAACAGGGCGATTTGAAAGTCGGCGTGTGAGTGCCTCACGCCGGTTCGCGGCAACGGAACGTTGTCTCGGTTGCGAACTGCCGTTATCCTACGCACGCTCTCAGCAGCCCCCGGATCGTAGCTTTTTTCTGCTCATCCGTGGAGTCTCAATTCGGCGATACCTTCCGCCGATATTGAATTGGCCGGAGCTTGGCAGCCCGAATTATTCACGAGCCCGCTACGCGGTTCGTAAGTAATGCGGACTAGAGGTCCGGCCGAAAAGTCAGAGTCGACGAGGGCGGCGCCCACGACGCTCGATTCGAGTTGCGAAAGCCTCGGCGAATCCACCAATTCGCCTACGTTTTCGCAATCTCAACTCGAGCGCCGTGGTCCCCACCCTCGCCAACTGCACTTTCCGGCCGGACCTCTAGAACGAGGAGAGTTTGCGACGAGCTCTTACGGAGGAGTTCTCGGTGGGGAGAGTTATGGTTGACTGGTACTGCGGTCGACTTGTAACCGAACCGCAACGACTCGCGCCATGCAGATTCGGATGAGCCTGGCGAAAAGCGAATCAATGGGTCAGACGAGAGCGCGCGATTTGGAGCGAATAGACAGACCTCAGGAGACTCGAGCCGGCCGGCCTTCCGACCTGAGCGCCCGAGTCAACAGGCTTCTCAGCGATTGGTGTCGACGAGTTCAAGGTACAAATATCGCCACGTACTAGTAACTACTCGAAGGAAGCCCTGGTCGAGGGGACCAGAGGGCCAACAACTTGGCTATTGTCGGTCCTCAGGTCGCGTGCGGCCTCAATCTCTCAAGTATTTAGGCGTGCATATCGGCGAGGGGGTCGTACCCCCAGCTGGCCGAGAGACATCGACTCGCTGCAAACTATCGGGGAACTATTGGTCGGGCCCAACCCAGCCGGAAGCAACGACGCGACAGTTAGAGCCGTTGCGATAGGTCGCAGTGGGCCGAAGCTGAGCTCGCTAAGTTGCGGGATGCCACAGCGAAAGCAAATTTTGACAGGTGACAGATGTCGATCGCGATATCGTCGCCAGTGTCGATCTGAGTGGGAGGTGAACCTCTCCTCAATCGTGCGTACGCTTTCGATTGGAGCAGGATCTCGAGTTCCGTTCGGTGCGAGAATCGATCGACCCGCAGATCGCGAACAGCAGCTGGAGGCTCGGAGACTGAACTCCCGAGCTCGCCTACGACACAAAGCAGAGAGGTTAGGTTGTCAACTGAGAACTGTTGGGAGGCGCGCGCTATTCTGGCCTCATCAACCTCTCAATTGGCAATTAGAATTCGGGTACGGGTCCTCAATGGGGACCCGCATTTTTTGGAGACTCGCCCGCTCGCGACGATCTTTTCGTGAGGTGTGCCATGCTGAATGATTGGACGCTCGTCCTCAATCGGAGTTGGGTGCCCATTGATGTGACGACGGTACTTCGTGCGATCTGTAAGGTGTATCAACAGACTGCACTCGTGATCAATCCGGAAGACTACTCGATCCACGACTTCGAGTCATGGGTCGAACAACGCGACACCGTTACGCAACTCAAGACCACGACGTTTAGCATTCCAGTCCCTGAAGTCATTGTGCTCTCCAATTACAACAAGGTACCTCGACGAACGGTTTCGTTCTCGCGCTGGAATCTGTTTAAGCGGGATGGCTTCACTTGCCAATACTGCGGTTACAAACCCTAGCGCGAGCACTTGACCATCGATCACGTGGTGCCCCGTTCTCGAGGGGGAGAGTCGGGTTGGACCAACTGTGTGGTCGCGTGCCAGAGTTGTAATTCGAAGAAGAGTAACCACTCGCTGCAAGAGTCTGGATTCAAGCTCGACCGACCTCCGAGCCGTCCCCAGTGGTCTCCGAGTCTTATCGTCGGCGAGGACTCGATCAAAGATTCCTGGCAGCGTTTCGTCTCGTTCAAACAGTAGTCCACTGTTTGTGAATACTTATGGGGAAGGCATTCCTGAGCCCGCGTTCTCGAACCGCGTCTCGAGAAACCGTCCGGCGTTTGTCTGACGCCGCCAGGGGACGCCTTTCGTTAGCGTAGTTGTTGTGCGCGCTAGTTTCCTGTTCGGAAAGTTCGAGCAAGAATCGCCGGCCCTCGACCTCCCTGGCGTTGT
>CAYZYD010000146.1:0-8519 GCA_964482505.1 uncultured Planctomycetia bacterium
AGGCCGAATGGCTCGCCGAGTTCTCACTCGAACTTTCCGAACAGGACACTAGAATCCAAAACTCGGACCTAACCGGGAGCGGAGGAAGCTTTGCCCGACTTTGAAGAGAAGTCGATCGCCGAGTCGTCGAGTTCGGTCTCAGCGGACCCGGCTTCGGGGATATCCGCCTCGACGGGCCCGAGTCGCGGCGCCGAGCGCACCCGATCCCCCGAGCGAGAACTGATGCAGAGTGGGGTCTCCGCGACGGGCTCGACCGAAGCGCCGCTTACGCGACACGAGACCTTTATCTTGCTCGCTTCGGTGCTCGTGGTCGCCCTCTGCGGAATCGCTTACGAGCTCACGATTGCGACCGTCTCGTCTTATCTTCTCGGAAATAGCGTCTACCAATTCTCGATCACAGTCGGCCTCTTCATGTTTGCGATGGGAATCGGCTCCTACTTGACGCGCTACTTTAGCCGCAACCTCGTCGAGACGTTTGTCTGGGTCGAAGTTATCGTCGCTCTCCTGGGCGGTCTCACCTGCACTTTGCTCTTTACCGTCTTCCCCCACTACGCGGCCTACAAGCCGGTCATGTTTGGGTTGATCCTCGTGATCGGTGCGTGCGTCGGCATCGAGATCCCGCTTCTAACCCGGCTCCTCAGCCAGAACGCGAGTCTAAGGCAGTCGATCGCGAGCGTTCTATCGCTCGACTACCTCGGCGCTCTGATCGGCTCGGTCGCCTTTCCCATCCTGCTCCTACCGCAGTTTGGGCTCTTTCGAGCCTCGTTCGCAGTAGCGCTCCTCAACATTGCGGTCGCGTTCGTGACGATCATAACGTTCCGGTCTCGACTAAAGCGAAGCCGCTCGATTCAGTTCGTGGCCGCGGGGGTTCTCACCGTGCTCCTGGTCGGGCTCGGTTACTCGCTGCGCATCCAGGAGTTCGCCGAGGGCCGTCTCTTTGCTGAGACGATTATCTTCCGCAAGCAGACTGCCTATCAACGGATCGTGGTCAGCCGAGACGAACGCTCGGCCAAGATCCGGCTCTTTCTCGACGGCCATATCCAATTCGCCGAGCAGGACGAGTACCGCTACCACGAAGCGCTGGTTCACCCGTTGCTGGCCCAACCCGGTCCGCGGCGCAAAATACTCGTCTTGGGAGGCGGGGATGGGATGGTCTGCCGCGAACTCCTCAAGTACCCCGACGTCGAATCGATCGATCTCGTCGATCTCGATCCCGGCGTCACTGAGCTCTGTCGCACCATGGGAAAAATCCGCGCCCTCAACGGAGATAGCTTGGACCATCCCAAAGTGACCGTCCATCACGAAGACGCGTTCACCTTTGTGCGTCGTTACCGCGACACCTACGATCGCTGCATTATCGACCTGCCCGACCCTCGCGACGAACAGCTCAACAAACTCTACTCGGTCGAATTCTACCGCCTGCTCGAACGCGCGCTGACCGCCGGGGGGAGCTTCTGCACCCAGAGTACGTCTCCCTATTTTGCACGGCCAGCCTACTGGTGCATCGTCGAGACGGTTGAGGCGGCGGGTTTTTCGGTCATTCCCTATCAGGTGACCGTTCCTTCGTTCAGCATTTGGGGATTCACACTGGCGCGCAAAGGTGAGCCTCTCGCGCGGCTTTCGATCGATAGAGAGCTCGGGCTCCGTTTTCTGAATGACCGGACACTCGCGGCCGCTCAGACCTTCCCTCCCGACATGGCGAAGCTCGACGAGCTGCCGGTCAATTCGATTTATCTTCCGCGGCTTTACGAGCTCTATCTCAAGTCTCTCAAAAATTAGTCGAGCGCGTCTCTGCATACCGACCGATGTTAGAAGAGGTTCGGTCGGAACCGTGGCGATCACTTTATGGGAACCGAGAGTGAGGCGGGGGCAACCCGCGCCGGCGAGGATCCAAGTAGCGATGAAGGTGCTCAAATTCGGCGGCTCGTCGATCGCGACCGCGGACAAGATTCGGCACGTGGCGGATCTCATCGCCCGCGAGGCACACCGACCCCTCCTCATCGTCGTCTCAGCTACGGGGAAGACAACCGACGCGCTCTGTGCGATCAGTGAGCTCGCCGCGAGACGCGGCTCCTACGACTCAGAACTCGAAGCCCTCATCGCGCAGCATCGACAGCTCGCGCGAGATCTCGCCGGCGATTCGGCCTCAGCTAAGATTCTCAGCGCGACCTTTGAAACGCTCTTCACCGAACTCCGCGAAGTGTTGCACGGCGTTTACTTGCTGCGCGAACGGTCCGAGCGTTCGCTCGATATGATTTTGAGTTTTGGCGAGCGGCTCTCGGCTCCACTCGTCGCAGCCGCACTCAGTCGGTCCGGGCTGACGGCCGAAGCGATCGACGCGCGCGAATTTATCGTGACCGACGACCGCTTTGGTGCCGCCCGGGTTTTGCTCGGCGATACCGAGAAACGCGTGACCGAGCTCTTTAGAAACGATCCAATCTTGCTCGTCTGTCCCGGGTTTATCGGAGCGTCGGTCCGGGGGGAGACCACCACGCTCGGGCGCGGCGGATCGGATTACACCGCCGCGATTCTCGGCGCCGCCACCCACGCGGACGAGGTCGAAATCTGGACCGACGTCGACGGCATGATGACGGCGGACCCGCGCAAGGTCGCCAAAGCCTTTTCGCTTCCGAGCGTCTCCTATGAAGAGGCGATGGAGCTCTCCCACTTCGGTGCCCGCGTTATCCATCCCCCGACCCTGCAACCGGCGCTCAACCGCGAAATCCCGATTCGAATCCGCAATACCTTTCGACCCGAGTTCCCGGGGACGCTGATCCTTAAAGATCCCGAACCCAACCCGAGCCTCGTCACCGGAATTTCCTCGATCGACGACATCGCGCTCGTTCGGATCTCGGGGAGCGGCATGGTCGGCGTAGCCGGGATCGCGATGCGTCTCTTCGGGGCGCTCGCGCGCGGCGGGATCAGCGTGATCCTCATCACTCAAGCTTCTTCCGAACACACGATCTGTTTTGCCGTTTCGCCTGAAGAGGCGAGCCGGGCCGAGCTCGTGATCCGCGACGAGTTTAAGCTCGAGATCAGTGCCGGCGTGATCACCGAACTCGTCGTCGAGAGAGACTTGGCAATCGTCTCGGTCGTCGGCGAGAGCATGCGACGCAAACCTGGGGTCGCCTCGAAGGTCTTTCGAGCGCTCGGTCAAAATGCGGTGAGTTGTATTGCCATCGCCCAAGGGAGTAGCGAGCTCAACATCTCGATTGTCGTCGACCGCGAGGACGAGGCCAAAGCGCTCGAAGCGATCCACGACGAGTTCTTTCTCGCGGGCACGCGATCGCTCAACCTCTTCATTGCGGGCGCGGGGTTGATCGGCTCGACCCTCATCCGTCAGATCGCCGAGTACCGAGAATCGCTCGCCGAAGAGCAGGGAATCGAACTGCGAGTCCTCGCAGTCGCCAATTCGCGTCGACTGATTCACGACCTTGAGGGGCTCGATTTGAATGAGTTCGAGCATCGGCTCGAGCAGTCGAGCGAGGCGGGCGGGTTTGCGCGACTCGCAGAGCACGCGATCGCTGCGAATCTTCCGAACACGGTCGTCGTCGACGCCACCGCGGCGAGCGAGCTCTCAGACTCTTACGAAGCGTTGCTTCGCCATTCGATCACGATTGTCACCGCCAACAAGAAGGTCCCTTCGGGCGACGGAGATCGGTACCGTGAACTCAAGCGCATCGCGCGCTCCCACGATACGCATTGGCTGTTTGAAACTTGTGTCGGCGCGGGGCTGCCGATTATCTCGACTTTGCGCGATCTCAAGCAGTCGGGCGATCGAGTCGTGCGAGTCGAAGCGGTGTTGTCGGGAACTCTGAGTTATCTCTTCAACCGATTTGACGGTAGTGTCGCCTTGAGCGAACTCGTCCGCGAAGCTCAGGCGAGCGGTCTCACCGAGCCCGACCCTCGCCACGATCTCGACGGTTCCGACGTCGGCCGCAAGATCCTGATCCTCGCGCGCGAAGCGGGCTACGAGCCGGTCGAAGTGACGGTTGAGAGTTTGGTGCCCGAGCGAGCGATGGCTGCCAAAACGGAAGACGAGTTTTATCGAGCGCTGGCCGACGTGGATGGCGAGTTTCTCGACCAGCTCGAGAATGCTCGGGCGCGCGGAGCCAAGCTCGGTTATCTCGCGAGCTTTGAGGCGGAGTCGCGCGTCGCTCGAGTGGGACTCCAAGCGATCGAACCGAGCCATCCCTTCTCGGGCCTCGCCGGCAGCGACAACATCGTATCGCTGACCACCGGGCGCTATTCCGAGCGACCCCTCGTCGTGCGCGGTCCCGGAGCTGGAGCCGAGGTAACGGCCGCGGGGTTGCTCGCGGATATCGTCCGAATCGCGCACTTTGCGGGGCGACGTTGACGCGCGCGACCGCCTTCGCTCCCGCGACGGTCGCCAATTGTGGACCCGCGTTCGACGCGTTGGGTTTTGCGATCGGTCGGCCCGCCGCCCTCGAGCTCGGCGACCGGGTGCCGGTAGAACTACTCGGACCGGGTCTCGAGCTTGAGATCGAGATTGCCGAGGTGCGCCCGGCCGCGCTCGAACTGACGCGGGATCCCGAAGCCAACGCCGCGACCGCGCCGATGCTCGCACTCTTTCGCGCGGGCGGATACCGAGGTCGCGTCCGCGTCTCGATCGAGAAGGGGCTCCCGATCGGCAGTGGTCTCGGCTCGAGTGCCGCTTCCGCGGCGGCCGGGGTTGCGGCCGCCAACGCCGCGCTTGGATCTCCCTATCCGACCGAGCGGCTCGTCACCTGGGCCCGTCTCGGCGAAGCAGCCGCTTGCGGCACGGGCCACTTGGACAATATCGCCCCGGCTCTGCTCGGCGGCTTCGTACTCGTCCGCGATCGCCGCGGCCTCGAGCTCATCCCACTGCCCGTCCCCTCGGGGCTTTTCTGTACAGTCGTGACGCCCGACTTTGTGTTGCCGACGAGTGAAGCGCGCCGGGTCCTTCCCGAAACGGTCACTCTCGAGCAGGCCACTCGACAACTAGCGAGTGTCGCCCTCTTGATAAGCGCGCTCTACGACGGCGACCTCGCCCGGCTCGGTCGCGCGCTCGAGGATGACATCGTCGAGCCCGCGCGCGCCCGGCTGATTCCCGGTTACTCGCGCGTCAAGCAGTCGGCCCTCGACGCCGGAGCTCTCGGCGCCGGTATCTCGGGCGCGGGCCCTTCGCTCTTCGCGTGGAGCGACTCGCTCGAGAAGAGCGAACGCATCGGTCGGTCGATGGTCGCGCGCTTTGGCGAAGTGGGTCTCGAAGCCGAGACTTACTCGAGCCCGATCAGTCCCAAGGGGGTTCAGATCCTGGAGGACGCATGAAGTACGTCAGTACCCGCGACCCGAATCGTCGCGTCTCGCTCGAGGCGGCTGTTACTCGCGGGCTCGCGCCCGACGGTGGTCTCTACCTGCCCGAGACGATTCCGCGACTTCCCGAGTCGCTACTCGGCAGCCTGCCGGGCCGGACTCTGCCCGAATTGGCCGCGGCGATGATCCACGACTATCTCGCGGCGGATTTCTCGAGGAGTGAGATCGAATCTTTGATCTCCGCTTCGATGACTTTCGACGCTCCCTTGGTCCGCGTCGCCGATCGGGTCGCTGCCCTCGAGCTCTTTCACGGACCGACGCTCGCGTTCAAAGACTTTGCCGCTCGCTTTATGGCGCGTCTCCTCGAGTCGTTCGCGTCCCGAGAAGGTGACCGGTACACCGTCCTCGTCGCTACCTCGGGGGATACGGGGTCGGCGGTAGCGAGTGGTTTTCACGACTGCCCCGGTATCGATGTGGTGATCCTCTACCCGAGCGGTCGCGTCAGCCCGGCGCAAGAGAAGCAGTTGACGACTCTCGGAGGCAACGTGCAGGCGCTCGAAGTCGAAGGATCGTTCGACGATTGCCAAGCGCTCGTCAAAGCCTGTTTTGGTGACTCCGAGTTGACGGGCCGAGTTCGGTTGACCTCGGCAAACTCGATCAACATCGCTCGTCTGCTCCCGCAGACTTTTTACTACGCTCGGCTCGTCGCTCAAGCCGACCGTAAACTCCCCTTGGTGGTGGCGGTGCCCTGCGGCAATTTTGGTAATCTCGCGGCCGGTTTGATCGCGAAGCAGATGGGGCTGCCCCTGGGGCGGTTCGTAGCGGCGACCAATGAAAACGACGTGGTGCCGAAGTTCTTGGAGACCGGCGAGTACGCGCCACGGTCGTCGGTCGCGACTCTCTCTAGTGCGATGGACGTCGGCAATCCGAGCAACTGGGAGCGGATTCGGGTGCTTCACCAAGAGGATCCCGAAGCGATCCGCAGCGCGATGGTGGGCGCGCGTTTTAGCGATTCCGAGACGCTCGAGGCGATCCGGTCCGTGTATCACGAGTGCGGCTATCTTCTCGATCCTCACGGTGCGGTCGGTTATCTCGGGCTCGAGCAAGCTCTCCTCAGCGAGCCCGATTCTCAAGGGGTCTTTCTCGCCTGCGCTCACCCAGCCAAGTTCGCAGAAGTCGTCGCGCGCGCGACGGGAGTCGAGCCGCTCCTCCCTCCCGCTCTGACCGAGCTGCTTGACCGAACCAAACAAGCGATTTGCATCAGGGCGGACTACGACGAGCTCAAGAGCTTTCTGCTGAGTTGATCTAGTGTCCTGCTCGAACCTTTCGAACAGGACACTAGGCCCTCAAGCAACCAGGCTCAGTCCAAACAAAAATAGAGGCGCAGAGCTCAAAGCCCCGCGCCTCTTGAATTGGGCAGGATAAGGACTCGGGCTTGAGTCCTCGAGGATTCACCGACTCACGGACAGAGGGTGTTTCGACAGTCCAGATTGTCGGGAGTTGGATCGCCGCCACAGTTGGGGAACGGCGAGGGCGGCGCGATCCCGTTGTTAAAGAGATTGGTCAAGGTGAAAACGGCGTCGGCGATGTTGATCGTGCCATCGTCGTTGTGATCGCAGGCGTCTTCACAGACGTGGTCGACGGGTGCGACAAAGAGTGAGTTCAAAACCCGTACCGCGTCGGCGACGTTGACCGAACCGTCGTTGTTACAATCTGAGCGCAAGAAATTACGGATCGTGGTAGTCCCCGGGTTGAGCATGGCGTCGACGTATTCGGCCATGATCACGGACGTATCGTCGACATTGCTCGAGTATCCCCCGAGTTCAAAGGAGCTACAGATGACGGGGGCGACCTCGCTCGCGTAGTAGGTGGCGACGTTGTACTGGACCACGCCGTCGCCGCCGAGCCAGATCACTCCGGAGTCGGGGCCGTCGAGGTCGGGGTTTGAGTCGGCCGGTACGAGCTGGTCGTTGTAGTCAAAGCCGGGTTGATCCTGGATGTAGTCGCCGTTGTAGAAGACGAGGTTGAGACCAAAGCCCGAGTCGGCACCTTCGAGTACCTGGAGCGAGTCGTCGCCGTCTTCGATGTTCCCAAACGAGGTATCCTCGACTCCGTCGTAGCGCGAAAACGCGGTCTGCGGATCGAATCCCCAGACGTCAGCACCTTCGACGTAGATCGGCACGCCTTTGTTGTGGAGTTGCGCAAGCGCCTGGCCTTCGGCCGGAGTCAGAACGTGGTTATCCGGAAAGGTACCCAGCGAGACGAAGAGTCCGAGCGGGTGCTCTCTAGCGAGGTCCTCGATCGTATCACCGATGATAATGATCACCCCCGCGAGCTGATCGTTGGTGGCGAGGCCAACCCGCATCGCTTCGGCACTCGAAACGAGTCCGCTCGGAGCTTCGCCGCGCAAGACGACCATCCCTTCGTCGACGGGGAAACAGGGCGGCGGTGTTCCTCCGCAGCCGGGCGGCTCCTCGAAGATCCGAACGCACCAATTTTTGAACACTCCGTCGTCAGCCGCGGGAAAGGTATCGTCGACGGTCAGCGACCAGGGGCCGGCTGAGTTTTTACCCTGGAGATTGTCGAGCGCGACGAGATCGACGGGCGCCTTATAGCAACCGCAATCGAACGGGGCGGCGTGGGGAGCGCCCTGAACACAGTAGGTGAGACGAAGATCGTCGGCGTTGCCGCCGGCTCCGAGCTGTAGCGGAAGCGTGGTGCCGTCTGGGGCTACGAGCGTGAGATTGATATCGCCGACGTAGGTGTGGTCGATATCCACGCAGACTTGCACTTCACCGATCGTGAAGGACTCGTCGATGACGATCGTATCCGAAACCGCTCCGTCGGTGCCGAAGGGAACATTCGGGCTCGAACAGCCACTCGCTTTCTGAAAGATGCGTTCTACTGTCGTTACTTGGCCACGCAGCCACCTCCGATCGAAACAAGTTCCCGTGAACTCGCGATTGGGACAGCCTCTTATTGTCAGCCCAAAGAGTGAAGTCCAGTCGCTCGGGTTGGGAGGGCTACCGGTCAAGGCCAGCGAGTTCAGTGCGGTCAGGGTGTCGTCGTCGAGCTGCCAACTGATATGCTCGACGGCCTGCGACCCACCGGGCAGATCGACGGGCTCGTTATTGTAGCTTCGAAGCAGATAGTTATCGCTCGCCGGGGTTCCGTGGTTATCCGCGAACTCGACGAGAAAATTGACATCGCTCGGGTCAGTC
>CAYZYD010000147.1:0-8445 GCA_964482505.1 uncultured Planctomycetia bacterium
GCTCGACGGGCGGGGTCAGACCTCGGGCGAAACTTCGGCGTCGCGATTTCTCGGCCACTTTCTTCAAATCTGCTCGGCGGTCCATCACGCTCATGGTCAAGGCATCGTTCACTGCGACCTCAAACCGGCCAACGTGATGATCGGTAGCGTCGGTGAACTCTATCTTGTCGACTGGGGTCTCGCGCGTACGGTTGGCTGGACCGAGCCCGGGCGAGTTCAAGGGTCGGTCGGATACATGCCGCCCGAGCAGTTTCGCGCCGCGCCCGTAGCGACGACGATCGACATCTTCGCGCTCGGTTGCATGCTCTATGAAATTCTATGCGGTCGTCAACTATTACGAAGCCCAAACGCCCTAGAGCTCAGCCGGCAACTTCGAACCAAGAGTTGGCGCGAGTCAGCACCCTTTCGAGCGTTAGCTCCGAGACTGCAAGGACTCCTCGAGTCCTGCCTCGCCGAGCTTCCCGAAGATCGTTGCTCGAGTGCCGAAGAGGTTTACGGCGCCGTCGACGATTATCTCGAAGGCAAGAAGGAGCGCGAACTCAAGCGGAAGGACGCGCGCGAGTGTCTGCGCGAGGCGCGCGCGGCAATTGATGAATTCAACGAGCGAAGTACTCAGCTCACCGAGCTGAGAAGTCAACTGACCAAGTCCGAACCCAAGCCGTGGGGCGGTCCCGCCGAGAAAGCGCCGCACTGGGAGCTTGAAGATCGATTCGACACAGAAGAGCGAGCCGCCCGATTCGCGGTGGAACGCGCGACCACTCGGTTCCTCGAAGCGTACAGTCGCGCGCCCGAACTTGCGGAAATTCGGGAGGAGCTCGCGAGCCATCTCTTCGAACGTTTCTGTGAAGCTGAAGAGCGCGGCGATCGAGACCGCCGCGTACTTTTTGAAGACCAACTTCGGCGTCTCCATCTCGAAGACTTTAACCGCCGACTCGACGAACCAGGCGAACTCAAAGTTCAGTTCGATCAGCCGCCGAGCCGGGTCCTGGTGCGACCGTACCGTGAGGTTGGGCGTGAGCTTCGACCGTCAAATCCCGGACAAGAGTTAACGGTGCGAGATTCAAAGCTCGAGGTGGCGCTCCCCCTCGGAAGCTATGAACTTCTGGCCGAGCGCGGCGAATTCTTGCCGATAAGGTCTCCGGTCACGATTCGACGGGGCGAGCCGCTCGAGCTCGATTGGACCTTTCGAGCCCGAGAGGAGGTCGGGGAGGGGTTTGAGTTGATCCCGGCCGGGCCGTTCCAGATGGGGGGCGATCCCGAGACGTTTCTCTCCGTGGATCGGCAGTGGCGAGAGGTCGGCGAGTTCTGTATGGCCGTCTACCCAGTGACCTGGAGCGAGTACCGCGACTTTCTGATCGAGTTGTCGCTCGGCTCGACCGAAAGGGCGGAACAGCATCTTCCCCGGGTCGAACGCGCCCCGGGTGAGCTCGCTTGGAAGATCGAGGGGCCCGGCGAGGTGACCTACAGCCAGGATGCCGAGACTATTCGAGAGCGAGCCCAGTGGCCGATTTTCCTCGTGAACTACGACGACGCGGTTGCCTACTGCGAGTGGAGATCCGAGCGAGACGGTCGCCGGTACACCCTGCCAAGTGACAGCGAGTGGGAAAAGGCGGCCCGTGGTACCGACGAGCGAATCTATCCCTGGGGAGACCGCTACGATCCCTGCTTCACCAAGAATGCCGAGTCTCGGGCGGGCAAGGCGCAGCCCGAGGCGGTGGGGGCCTTTCCGCGCGACCTCTCCCCCTACGGTATTCGCGACATGGCGGGGACGGTTCGTGAATGGTGTCGCGATTGGCTTCGCCAAGAGCACAACCACCGGCTCGTGCGCGGCGGATCGTGGAACTTTGGGGAGGTTGGTGCTCATGCAGCTTATCGGCTCGGCTGCCCGCCCGGGCACCGCTATAACTTCATCGGCTTTAGACTGGTCCACCACCCGTAATCAACGGTAAAAAAAGAGCTTAAGGACAAGCTGAGGCTCGCGGCTTGTCGATCAATCCGGCGCCGATGTCCTATACTTTCTCAGGAACTATCTAGTTGATGACGGAGCCTCTATGGATCACACCGCGAGTACGGTCATCCCCTCTTGGTTGACGGCCCAAGAGTCTGCGCCGATTACCAGCGATGCCGCCCAAGAACTGCAACGAGAATTGCTCAATTGGAGCGAGAGCCCCAAGGATTCGGGCGCTCGGAAGAGAGCGGACGAGGCGGCTTGGGTCTTTCTCAAGCAGTGCTTTACGGCCTTGTGCCACGAAGACATCGAGCGAGACGCTCCGGAAGTTGGATCGTGGACGCTTTCGAGTGGTCTGCGGCTCTTTGTCGAATCGGGATATGTTTCCCACACGTTCTATCAGGATGACCTCCAAGAAAGTGATCTCGTTCAGAGCCTCGAAAGCGCTTTCGCCCCGCTGGACTTCAACCCGCCGTTTCGCATCGAGAGCTTGACCCCGTATCTCCGGCGACACTACCGCGAGACTCTCGGAATCGAAGCACTGCTCGCTCGAGATGATCACTCAAAGGAGATTCGGCAGAAGATCGAGATGGAACGGTCGACCCTCAAAGAGGAGTCGACGAGGCTGATGGATATCCTGGTCGAGGACCGCGATTCGGAAGCCATAACGGCCCAGCTTATCAAGTGGCTCGAGCTCTTGCCGCAGATCGCACTGATCACGAGACGGCAGCGGATTGGACGTATCGAAGCGCAAGAACGCCGACTCCATATGAAGGTGTTTGAGGCCGCCAGACGGCTGATCCAAGTCATCGAAGATAGCATCACGCAGTACGAACGACGTAAGCGCTTCACGGATCTTCAGAAGCAAGTAATCAATCAGTGTATCGCGATCCAAGAGCTCGAAGACGAGCTCAAATCGGTCCAGGGTCCAGCTCGAGTTCAGCTCGATCGAGACCAATGCGAAGCGGCGATTGCAAAGGGAGTCGATCAGTTGCTTGCCTTTGGACGCGTCCTATCAAAGGTGCCGAGCGAAGCGCATCCTCCTTTGATCCTCGAGCACACGCCCCGAGTTACCCCAGCCCTCCTGGCCGAGACGATCGGTAAGATTCGAGAATGCTCCCCCAACCTCTTCGCGGGTGAGTGTGAATTTGAATTTCCGATCCTGCTGTTACCGGGGGTCGGCAATGCGTTCTTCGACCCCAAGAGTTCAGTGGTCGTGGCGAGTGTGTTCCCGATCGAAGTGCGGATCACTTCGCTCGTCGGCTCCATCGGTGAGTTGATTCTCCACCGCTATCCAAATCTTCAAACCGATTACGCACGGCTCAAGAAAGTGTCATCGCGCGAAAAGGGAAAACTCTCCGAGATGTTTAGCCGCGAGTTTGCGCTTTGGAATAGTGACGAGCGGGGCAGCCGACGTTCGCTCGAGACGGCCACGATTAAGTGGTTTGAAACTCACTTGGGGACTTGAACCGCCCGCTGCGCTTCCGAGAACTCGCTCCATAAGATCCCGAGGGCTCGTTTGTATTCGGCGAGCGCCTTCTCGTAGTCGACGAGTGCTCGAACGTATTCGAGGTCAGCTTCGAGGACATCCTGCTGAAGCTGAAGCACGTTGTAACTCGTCGAAGTGCCCACCTCGAGACGGCGCGTCTCCCCCTTGAGTTGCTCCTTGCGCAGGTTGACCTGCTCACGATTGGTACCAACTCTTTGGAAGGCGCTTTCGATATTGCGAATTGCGCGCATCACCTCGAGGACGACTTGGTTCTCGAGACGAGTGCGCGCGAGTTCAGCGGACTGAAGATCAAACTGGGCTTGTAGTCTTTCACTTTTAGCCTGTCGATTGCCAAATGCGAGTTCGAAGTTCGCGTTGAGACGCCACTCTGAGTATCGTCCGCTGAAGAGCTCGTCGAGTGAGTTGCCAACGTTCTCTTCGAGCCCGAGGTTTGACCAAGTTCCCGAGACGTCAAAGCGAGGAAGAATATTGCGTTCGCGCCGCTCGTACTCAATCTGGGCTCGCTTGGTTTCGCGGTTTGCTTGGTCGAGTTCGGGTCGTTGTTCGAGTGCGATCCTGAGCGAGGAGTCGAGCTCTGGATTAGTCGAATCGAAACGGGCCTCGGTCACGAGGACGACCTCAATCACTCGATAGGAACGCGAATCGACGCCGCGCCCATTCTCTCGGAGAACATCCCGAAAATTGAGAAGGTCGAGAAGATTGTCTCGCGCGGTCTCTGCGGCGTTCTTGGCTTCGATAATCTGCGACTCTTGCGCCTTGATGTTGGCCCGAGCGTCGATCACGTCGATCTCGGTTCCGGTCCCAACCGCAACCTTCTGCTGATTGATCTCGAGGAGTTGCTCCGCCTCCTTGAGCCCCTCGCTACGAACTCTGAGGTCGTTTTGTGCTAAGTATAGATCCCAATAGGCATTGACGGTCGCCTGAATCGTTGTCTCGACGAGTGTCTTCCAGCTCGCCTCGGCGATCGCCTGATTCTCCCGTGCGATCCTGAGGTCGGCGAGGTTCGCGGTATAGCCAAACTCCTTGAGCAGGGGTTGGGTGAGCGTGATCGAAATCGCCGTATCGTTCCGAGGGTTGAAGCCGAAGAAGGCGGATTCCGGGGTGTCGCTTCTGTCATTGGAGCCCGTGAGCTCCCAGCTGAGGCCAAAGGGAGTCAGGCCTCGAAACCCAGTAGTGAAATTTTGCCTGACGGCGGGGTTCACGAGAATAACGGTGGTCGATCCAAGACCTGCGAGGGTGTCAACGGTTGGACTACGAAATTTCTGCATCGTCCAAGAGGTTGAGAAGATAGGGTCAAAAGCAGCGGCAGCAATCTCGGTGTCGGAGGTCGAACGCAGTCGGTTGAGGCGCTCGATCCTGAGATCGAGGTTGTTTCGCAAAGTGAGCCGGACCGCTTCTTCGAGGGTCATTTCGAGTTCACGCTGATCCAGAGCCAGGGTTGACACTGGCCCCAGCTCACTGTCCTGTCCCGGGTAGGCTCGCCCTGGGTGGCTCATCGCTGCCATTAGGAAGACAAACAGGGCTTGGATCCAGGGGAAGAAAGCCTCCCTAAACTGGCTCTTAGGATTCATCGGTCAGTATTTCACGTATCCGTTCGAAGTCGTCGGCCGAGAAGTAGTCGATAACAATCTTGCCTTTCTGTCCTCGACCCGCCTTGATTTGGACTTTGGTACCTAATGATCGACTCAAGAGTTCTTCTTGATCTCGGATGATCGGATCATTTCCCGAGTTTTTTGGTCGGGTACCCTGAGGCTTGGCGGTGGCGTGGTCTGCAGTTGGCTTCGGATCCGACTCGAGCTCGCGAACCGTCAACCCTCCCTCGAGAATCTGCGCGAGCAGCGTCGCCCTTTCGGAGGCCGGTTTCGAGAGCAGGACCTTGGCGTGACCCGTCGAGATTTCGCCGCGCGACAAGGCTTCTTGGATCGGAGGTTCGAGTTCGAGTAGTCGCAAGGTATTGGCGACGGAGGAACGCTTCTTACCCAGGCGCTCCGCAACCTCCTCTTGGGTCCAACCCTTATCGATCTTGAGCTTCTGATAAGCCTGGGCGAGTTCGATCGGATTGAGATCCTGGCGCTGGATATTCTCGATGAGAGCTAGTTCGAGCTGTTTCTCGGGACCTGAGGTGCGGACGATCACGGGAATCTCAGTGAGATTAACTTTGAGAGACGCTCGAAGGCGTCGCTCCCCCGCGACGAGCTCATACTCGCCAGGCTCGCGCTCGCGGACGACGAGGGGTTGAAGTAGCCCTTCCCGCCGTATCGATTCGGCGAGTTCATCGAGTCGGTCGTTATCGAAGACCGTCCGAGGTTGATCGGGATTGACGACAATATGCCGAGGATCGACCCAACGGATCTCCTGAGGAGGCGCTTCCACCGTTTCGTTCGCCGAGTCGGAGCGTGCGATCAGCGAATCGAGCCCCCTTCCAAGTCTCCTAGTGACCACTCAACAACTCCTTTGCGAGGCGCAGGTAGGACCAAGCTCCCACGGAGCGTAAATCATACTCCATGATCGGTTTGCCGTGACTCGAGCACTCCGCGAGGGCGACGTCCCTCGGGATAACGGTCTCGAGAGTCTCCTCGGGGAAGTAGCTCTTGACTTCACGAGAGACGTCGCGGCTTAGATCGAGTTCGTACTCAAACATGGTGAGCAGAATCCCTGCTAGTTCGAGCGGGCGTTCTCGAGATGATCGAACCCGATCGACCATCGGCAGCATCTGGCTGAGACCTTCCATTGCATAATACTCACATTGAACAGGAATTAGAACATCGTCCGCGAGCTGCAGGGCCATCAAAGGGATCGGTCCAGCCGCCGGTGGGCAGTCGATTACGACGTGGTCATACTCGAGCCTGAGCAGCTCGTTGCGGATTGATTCGACTTTCGCAGGACTGAATTGAGAAACGAGCGGCGAATAGTCGATATTGATGGCAGAGGGCGCGAGGTCCAGATTCTCAAACGACGTATGGGTGATAATTGTGGGCCATGAGGAGGGGTCGCTTCCGAGCATTTTCATCGGGGGGCTTGCGACGGGCTCACCACTGAGACCAGAGGTCGCATTCGCCTGAGGATCGAGGTCGACAAGGAGGGTCCGGTGCCCCGCCATGCAATACGCGTAGGCAAGATTGACGCAGGTCGTAGTCTTCCCGACACCGCCCTTCTGGCTTGCCACTGCTTGAATTTTGGTCAAGCCAGATCTTCCTATTTGGGATAAGCAGGCGTGATTTGCAGAGATGTTAGAAGAGGTCGTGGATATTACTGCAGTGTTCCACGTGGAACAATCCGAATCCTTGTCAGGATGTGAAGAGTGACTTCCGGGCCGAATCGTGCTCGATTGTTCCACGTGGAACAATGACAAGGCCGAGCAGGCGCAATTGTTCCACGTGGAACAATGAGGAAGGGAGCCCGGATTGATAGGAGTGAGCAAAATGTTCCACGTGGAACAACCCGAGTGCAGGTCGCTTCGCCCGAGCCATTGTTCCACGTGGAACATTAGGACTGTAGACCCGAGGCCGGCGATTGTTCCACGTGGAACATTCGGTTAAAGACGGATTGGTGAAGGGCGAGAATTTCTGGTATACCCCTTAAAGCCAATAGCTAAAGCTCGACTTTATCGTTGACGATGACTCTCCAGCGAGGATAACCAACCGTGAAGTACGCCATTATCTCAGACATTCATGGCAACCGAGAAGCTCTGGACGCGGTTCTCGCGGAAATTGAATCTCAGGAGTGTGAAGAGATTATCTGTCTTGGCGATATCGTGGGATATGGGGCTGAGCCGGGGTATTGTCTCGATAAGATCCGTGAGGTTTGTTCGATCGTCGTGGCTGGTAACCACGACTACGCCGCGCTCGGCCGAATCAATATCGACTATTTCAACCCTCACGCGCGTCAAGCGACGCTTTGGACCCGCGATCAACTTTCAGAATCACAGCGCGACTATCTCGGTGAGCTCCCGCTCACAGACGAGAGGGACTCCTTCACGGCAGTGCACGGAAGTCTTGAGAGCCCCGAGCTCTTCGATTACATCCAGACTTCGTACGACGCATATCTCACGATGGAACAGATGACGACCCCTGTCTGCTTCATCGGGCATTCGCACATTCCGATCGCCTTCCTGCTGCTTGAGGTCGTCCAGTTTTCGGAAGAACCTGAGCTCGAGCTTGGGGATTACAAGAAGGCGATCGTCAATGTAGGCAGTGTGGGACAGCCTCGAGATAACAATCCAGACGCCTGCTTTGCCGTTTTCGACGAGACCCAAAAAAGTGTGAAAACCCTCAGGGTTGGCTATGACATCGAGCGGTCTGCTGCGAAGATACTCGAAGCCGGTTTACCCGATTTCTTGGCCGAACGGTTGATTTACGGTCGCTGATGAGAGTCCGAGGCCATTCGCCCGCAGCTCTGGGCGGCGGGAGTCACGACGGGGAAACACCTCGAATGGCGAAGAGCCTGTTTGGGTAAACAGGAAATTGCGGCTGACCCAAATCTCTCGCGCGGGTGTGGTCTTTTCCTGGAGAGAGTTTTTCGGTTTTTGCCCCTTATGAAAGGCACCTATGAGCCACCTACCAGTTCTCGGATTCCCCCTCAGCTTGGGCGGTACCGAGGCAATCGTCATTCTCGTCATCGCCCTGCTTCTCTTTGGCCGCCGGCAGCCCGAGGTGATGCGTTCACTCGGTAAAGGGGTCGTGGAATTCAAACGTGGAGTTCGCGACATCGAGGACGAAGTTGACCGAGAGTCATCGTCTCCGTCGTCGTCGCGAATCGATCAGCGAGACGACTCGAGCACCAAAAATCCCAACTCGGCCAATAATTAGTTCACCCGAGCGGTTAATTATAGAAGTCGTCCTGGATCTTCCCGCAGAGGTACGCCTTGATCTCTTTGCAGGCGCGGGTCAGCAGCTTTGCTTCTAGATTGGTTTGGTTCTGCTCAAAGCTGATCTCTGAACCCAACGAATCAAGGGCTTGGACATTTTCGGGGTACTTAACCCCCATT
>CAYZYD010000148.1:0-8396 GCA_964482505.1 uncultured Planctomycetia bacterium
ATCGACCTGTTTCATAAGTTCGCTTGAGTTAGGTGCTGGTCCCCGGTGTTCTTGGCGGAGATAACTTGGCGAAGTTTCAAAATGGACAAGCCGGAGCTCCGTTGACAGTGACAAACATCGGCCGCTACGAAATCCTCGACGAGGTCGGTCGAGGCGGGATGGGTATTGTCTACCGCGGTTACGATCCCAAACTGGATCGCCCGGTTGCGATCAAGGTGCTCGCGGCTCAAGTCTCGTCGGACCGCCACCAAGTATTGCGCTTCGAACGCGAAGCGCGCACGCTCGCGCGCTTCAACCACCCCCACGTCGCAACGATCTACGGAGCGGGCGAAACCGACGACGCACGCTTCTATCTCGTGCTCGAGTTTGTCGAAGGGGGACACCTCGGAGCGAGGCTTCGCGAAAATCCGCCGACGATCGAAGAGGCGCTCCGGCTCAACCGTCAGATCGCACGCGCCCTCGTCGCCGCCCACCAACGCGCCGTGATACACCGCGACCTCAAACCCGAAAATGTTCTCATCGACCTCGAAGGCCAGGCGAAAGTCGTCGACTTCGGTCTCGCGTTTGAGGTCGACTCGAAACCGCGCGAACCCTCATCGATCGTCAGCCCGCTCGAGATTCCGACGGTGACCGTGAGCGAAGTCGATATCGATCGAGATCGCGTGGTCGGAACTCCGGGTTATATGAGTCCCGAGCAAATCCGCGGTCTGCCCGTCGGTAAAGCGAGCGACCTCTTCTCGCTCGGCTGCATTCTCTTTGAGTCGCTCAGCGGTGAGCGACTCTTCGAGGGTGAGACGGTACAAGACCGCCTCGCCCGCACTCTCGCGGCAGACCCCGACTGGAGTCGGCTCCCCGGCGAAACTCCAACCGGCGTGCGAAAACTCCTCGAGCGACTTCTCGACAAAGACCCGGGACGTCGCCTGAGCGATGCGAGCTCAGCGCTCTCAGAACTCGAGGCCGCGCTCGGTACGCCGAGTGAAATCCGGGCTCGACCCGTCGAGGCGACCACGGTGCCGAACAACCTGCCCGTGGCTCTGAGTAGTTTCGTCGGTCGCGAACGAGAGTTGCCAGAACTCCGAGAGGTCGCAAGTTCGGCCCGGCTCGTGACGATCACCGGCACGGGGGGCTGCGGCAAGACGCGGCTCGCGCTCAAGCTCGCCGAAGAGTCACTCGCGAGCGCCCCGGACGGAGTCTGGTTTATCGACCTCGGCCCCATCCGAACAGGCGGTCGCGTCGCGAGCGCATTGCTCGAAGTGCTCGGCCAAGTCGAAGAGCCTCAACAGACCGCTCTCGAGATCGCGACCCAAGCACTTGCGGGCAGACGATCGCTCCTCCTCCTCGACAATTGCGAACACCTCCAGACCGAAGTCGCCCAAGTCGCGACCACGCTGCTCGAACGCTGCCCGCAACTGCGACTCCTCGCGACGAGTCGCGAGCTCCTCGGGGTCGAAGGGGAGCAGGCGTTCGTCGTGCCCCCGCTCACCCTCAGTCGCTCGACGGGTTCCGGAACCGAACTCGCAAACCTCGAGGCGGTTCGACTCTTCGAAGAGCGCGCTCGCGCGGCCAAACCGGGATTCCGAGTCGACGAGAAAAACGTGCAGGCGATCTACCAAATCTGTGAACGCCTCGACGGCATCCCGCTCGCGATCGAACTCGCCGCAGCCCGAGTCCGCGCGCTCGCCCCCGAGAAGATCGCGGAGCGGCTCCGGACAAACTTCAAATTGATCTCGGGTGGAACGCGACGGGGTCAGCAGACGGTTCGGGCGGCCTTCGACTGGAGCTTTCAGCTTCTCAGCCCCGAGGAGAAGCTGCTCTTTGGGCGAATGTCGGTCTTCTCGGGCGGGGCGACGCTCGAGGCGATCGAAGCGATCTGCTCGGATGAGGAGATTCTCGAGGAGTGGCAAGTGCTCGACCTGCTGACCGCGCTCGTCGAGAAATCGCTCGTCCTCTACGACGAGGTCGAACCGAATACGGGTCGTTATCGACTGCTCGAAACGGGCCGAGAGTTTGGCCGCGAAGAGCTGGTCAAGATCGAAACGGTGACGCCGAGCCGAGATCAGCACCTCCGCTTTTTCCGCGATTTGGCTGAGGATCGAGGAAGCCGCCTTATCGGGCCCGAACAGCCCGAAGTATTGCGCGAGCTGACTCTCGAAGATTCCAACCTCCGCGTCGCGATCACCCACTCGCTCGAAACCGAACCCGAGGCGTCCTCGGCGACCATGATCATCGCCAAGGTCTGGCGCTTCTGGTCTATCCTCGGCCGCTTCTCGAGTTGTCGACCGTTTATCCTCAAAGCGGTCGAACGCTACCACCGCCGAGACGGGCTGCGCGCGACGGCCCTCCACGGCGCTGGGGTGATGCTGCGCTACTCGGGAGAGTACGACCGCGCCGCCGAACTGCTTCGAGAAGCGCTCGAGATCTCAGACGAACTTCCCGACGACCGGCTCGCGAGCAGCGCGCTCTACGCGCTCGCCACCCTCGGATTCATGGGCCCGGACGCTGGCATCACGCTCGAAGAGGCCCGAACCTGGGCTCACGAAGCGAAGAAGCGCTCGGCTCGCGCCGGCGATCTGATGATGTCCGCAAACTCCCTCAACGCCCTCGGCTGGGCCGAGCAGACCCGCGGAAACTACGAAGCGTCGCGGGAATACCTCGAAGAGTGTCTCGAGCTCAGGCGCCGACTCGGCGACCGGCACGGAGTGGCGACGGCGCTCGGGGGGCTCGGAGCCACCGCGCTCGGGCTCGGGGATCTCGAGGCCGCGACGACTTACTTCGAAGAGAGTCTTGAGACCCTCCAAGAACTCGGCGCCAAGACCGGGATCGGTTGGGTTCTCGGCACGCTCGCTCTCGTCGGTCTGGCTCAAGCCCAAACCGATCGAGCCACAGCGCTTCTCAGGGACTGCCTCGAGGTGAGCCGCTCGATCGGCGAAAAGCGCTGGGAAGGGTTCGCTCTCGCGTTTCTCGGGTACGTTGAGCTGCACCACGGCGACTTCGCCGAGGCGACGCGTTGGCTCACCGAACTCACCGACCAAGGTATCCCGGTCAAAGAGCCCTGGTTGCTTGCAAACATCTGGGAGGTCTTCGCCGACTATGCAGTCGCTTGTAGTGAGCCACTGTTTGCCCAAGTCTTGCTCGACGCCGCCGATATCGAGAGAACTCGGCGCGGGCTTGAACCGAGAGAGCTCGATCTCAAGCGTCGAGAGGATATTGAATCTCGCGTAAAGAGAGCGATTCAGGCGTTGCGCGTTTCGCCGCTTCGGTTCGTGGCCAAACTCAAGTCGCGCGACGATGTCAATCTCGAGATTCAGCGTTTTATGTCCAAGCCGCGGCCCTTTGGATAAATTCAGCGCGGTGGACTTTATTCACGCATGACGCCTCGTTAGACTGCCCCAATGAAAACCAGGCTCAGTCAATTCTGCTACGAACTAACGCGTATTGTCGATCCGTGGTCGGCTCCGCTCGATAACGTATTGCGTTGTCTCGGCGATGGTTCCGAATCGCGTCCGGTCTTCGAAACGGTTCCGAGCTTACGAGAAGCTCAGCACAAGCTCTCGCTGTTGACCGAAAAGCTCCGAAACGAGCAGGCGTTTGTCATAATTTTTGGCCCGCTCAAGAGCGGTAAGTCAACATTGATGAACGCGATGACCGGCGAGTACGTGAGCGAAGTCACGGCGCTGCCCGCTTATCCCTGCCTGGTTTACGTATCGGATCAAGATCGCCCCGAGTATCGCGTCACCTGCTACGACGGCCACGTCGAAGCGATGGAGTCGGCGGACGAGCTCCGAGATTATGTCAAGCTCGCGCACGCCGCCCTCTCAGAACGCATCCGCGAAGTCGAAGGTTGCTCGAGAAGTGGCACGGGAAAGGCGGTCTCAAACCCGGCCGCGACCGAATCCCCCGAGTCTTCCCATCCGACCGAGATTGCCGCGCCGACTCATTCGGGACTCCTCGAGTTTGACGACGCTGAGACCACGCTTTCGACTCAGCCCGATAACCCAGCGGATCATCACGCAGTCGGCGATAGCTTAGGATCCACCGATCAGCGCGAAAATGGCACCTCGCCGAGCCCGGGCTCGAGTGCTGAGGCTGCCGAGCAAAAGCGTGAGAAATTTGATCCCGGGATTCACTACCCGCGGGCCTTGCGCAAGATCGACGTCAAGATTCGCGCCGGAGATCTGCGCGAGTCGGGTGCGGTGCTGGTCGATACCCCGGGGCTCTACACCCGGATGAAATTCGGCTACGACCAGATGACTCGCGAGTTTCGCGATACCGCGGCCTGCGCGGTCTTCGTCGTCAAGACCGACAACCTCTTTCTCGAGCAGGTCTTCGAAGAGTTTCACGAGCTCCTCGACATCTTCGGCAAGATCTTTCTGGTCGTGAATCTCGACAGTACCAAACAAGATCTCTCTCCCGACGGCTCACTGCGACCCAGCCTCGAGAGCGAGAACCCAGCTTCGATAATCGAAGCGTTTGAGAACCTCGCCATGAGCGCCGAGGTGAAGCAGGCCAAAGAGTCGGGTCGTATCCGCGTCTTCCCGGTCGACCTGCTCCGCGCGGGAAGCCGTCGCTTGCAGCAGCGTCAGGGTATCCCGGAATCTGACCTCGAAGCGTCGCAGACCGGGTTCGAAGCGTTCCGGCGCGAGCTCACCGACTACCTCAATTCGACCGATTACTTCGAGACTTTTATCGACGACAGTCTCCGTTACGGCGAATCACTCGCTCAAGAGATCGCTGAGCTCAGTACGCATCGAACCGTGATCGAACTCAGAAATCGCCTCTCGGCACTCCAACACGAAAGCCAAGACCTCGAAGAGACTCGCGCCGCTCTGCTCGAAATTCTCGAATTCGAATGGCGCGAGATGTTTAAGAAGCTCCTCGAAACACTCACGCTAAAGACTCAAGAAGCGACCGAAAACGACTCCTCTTACCTCGGTCAACTCCAGCAAGTCGTGCTCGATTGGTATCAGCGCACCGACAGTTTCCAGGATCTCACCCACGGCCGCTTCGCCGAGTTCCAAGCCCAAATTCGGGCTGAGCTCGAAGGCCAGGTCGTCGCTCTCTTCGAAGAACTCGTCGGCGCGACGGAGAATTCACCCAGCTGGCACTCCCAAGAGGTCGCGCGACAAGTCCTTCCCCAGTCGATTCGAGAAGCCGCCGAACGTACGAAGCTCCCGCTCAACCGAGCCTTTGAGGAGGCGATCAAAGAAGCGCGGAGTGTTCCCGCCGAGGGTGGTGCCGCTCTCGAAATGAGCCTCGACGACATCCCGATCAAAAAGGCCGTGCTCGATCGGTTTCTCTTCCGCAGCGAGCACCGAGTTCGCCACCGAATCTTTGGCCCCGACACCGCTCCGGACCGTCTGATCGAAGTTCCCGTGAAGTCGCGCGCCCTCGGAGAAGAGGGGGTCGAGGCAATCACGCAGAGAGCCAAACAGCAGCTTAGTGCCGAGCTCGCCCGGCTCAAGATTGCGCTGCCCAAGCGTTACGTATCAGCCTTTTCGCGTCGATTCACCGAATCTTTCGGCAAAGAAGTTCGGGAGCAGTACGAGCGCGTCGCGGCCAAGCTCGACCGCGCGACGTCACTGAAGGGTCAGCTCGAAACGATCAGCACCTTATTCCAAGAGCTCGAGTCGCAATCCAACTCGGGGAGCGCCGCCCTAGCCAAGCTTCGAAACGACTATGAAAGCGGCGAGGCCGAGCTCGGCGAAGAACTCCTCGATTCGATCGAGAGTAGCGTCTAGTGTCCTGTTCGAAAAGTTCGAGCAAGAATCGCCGGCCCTCGACCTCCCTGGCGTTGTTGCCGCTCCTCGAAGGAGTTACCAATCCGACTTGCGTCGCGGCGCCTAGCCAGGAAGGCCGAATGGCTCGCCGAGTTCTCACTCGAACTTTCCGAACAGGACACTAGCAGCCCGTCGATGGGGGGCCCCGGCTTCAAATTTCATAGCTTAAGTTCGAGTCATTGTTTCGAGCGGTTACCCCAACCTCGGGCTCCACGGTTCCGGAATAGGGCGGTCCCGGAGTCTGCGGATAGAGGGTTCGGGGGAGACGCGGGCCAGAAGCCTCTGGCCATTTTCGAATAATGGGTATAATCCGCGTGGGCAATAACTGAGGAAGCAGGGCTCTATCTTCGCTGCAACCTCCACCCGAACCAATGATGCTGAACTCTCTGGGTTCAAGGGTTGATCCAAAGCTTGAGAGAGCAACGCTGGTTCGGGAGTAACTAACTGTCCGCGAGACTCTTGGGCAAGTGTCTGCGCGAACAAAAGTCAGTCTGTCGAAAGTTTCCAGCCCGGTCGAGACCGGTGGGGCTGCGCCATGCCGTTTGAGTGCTGGTTGTATTCATTGAGTACAACCCACTCTACCGATTGGTCTAACCCTGATCTCTCGATACAGCCTGCGAAGCTCGACCCGACGGGGACTCGGCGCAACGGTTTTCCAAGATCGAGCGGACTCTCAAGCGGCGCTTTGTCGCGGGAGTGCATCTGTCATGAGAATTCTCTGCTCGTATTCGGCCGGGGCTCGACCGAGACCAAGCTCAATCAAGTTGACGACCTCCCTCATACCACCCACCAAGCCAGCGCAAGTCGGGCGCTGGCGCCAGGCCCATTGGTTGGTCCTGGTGTGGGTCTCTCTCTGGTTTCGTGGAGTCGCCGCCCAAGTGCCGTTCACCGAAGAGTCCTTAATCCGAGGCCTCGCCCAGATCACAAGCAACGGAACCACATTCGGTAAGGGCTTCGCACTCAATGACCTCGACGGGGATGGGGACCTCGACGCTCTACTCACCGGAAGATTCGACGGGGCGGTCACTCTCTACGAAAATGATGGCACCGGCTTTTTTACCGATGTTACTCCAGCGAGCGGACTCCCCGTCGACATCAGTCTGCACGCCGTCGCTTGCGCCGACTATGACGCCGACGGTGATCTCGACGTCTACCTTTCGGGCTGGTACGCCCCCAATATGCTGCTTCGTAACGAAGGCGACCTGACCTTTGTCGACGTCACCATCCCTCCCCTCGATAACTCCGGACCTACCCAAGGCTGCGCGTGGGGGGATTACAATGGTGATGGTTACCTCGATCTCTTCGTCACGGACTACGCGATCGGCAACAGTCAACTACTCACCAATTTGGGCGGCACCGGGAGCTTTGAAGTTGCTGACTACGGCATTATCCCGGAGGTAGTCCCGGCATTTCAGGGGCGGTTTTTCGACTACGACCGGGATGGCGACCTCGATCTCTACGTCAGTGTCGACCGCGGGGCGCTCTCCCCTTACGTCAACCGGCTGTATCAAAACGATGGCAATACCTTTGTCGACGTCGCTCCAAATATCGGAGCCGCACTCTCTATCGACTCGATGGGGGTCGGAATCGGAGACTGGAATCGGGACGGTTACTTCGACCTCTACGTCACGAACACACCCGACGGAAATGGTAATGTCCTGCTGATGAGTGATGGTGCGGGCGCGTTCCTCGACCAGAGCGCTCTCTACGGGGTGGACGTTATGCACACGAGTTGGGGCGCCCCCGTCTTTGATTACAACCACGACGGCTACGAAGATATCTTCGCGGCCGTGCACGGGCTCAACGTCTTCTACCAAGCGGGTAGCAACTTTCCCTGGCCAGAGCTAGCGAACCAGCTTCAGGTCGACCAGACGGGGCTGACTTTCGTCGCCACGGCGGGCGACCTCGACGGCGACGGCGATCTCGATCTCCTCGTTCAATACGCAAACCAACCCTTGCGAGTCTACGTGAATCAAGCCGGAAACAATCTCCCCTATCTCGAAGTGAAGCTCTCCTCGGCGGGACCGAATCGATTCGGAGTGGGAGCGATCGTGGCCGCCAAGACGGGGGGCGTGATTCAGACTCGGATGATCCACGGTTCGGGCAGCTACAAGAACTCGACACCATTTTCGGCGCACTTCGGCTTTCCGTCGGGAACCCAGTCGATCGACGAAGTCGTCGTCCATTGGCCCGGAGGAGCGCAAAGCGTGCTGGGTGGGATTGCGATCAATCAGACTCTGACTATCTCCGAACCAACCCCCCCGTTTGTCCGAGGAGACACGAACTCAGACGGGCTCCTCGACCTCAGCGATGCGATCACGAATCTCGGACTCCTCTTCCTCGGAGCTTCGTCCGAATGTTGGGCGAGCCATGACGCCAATGCCGATGATCTTCTCAATCTCGCCGACACACTCTACCTGCTCGAGGCACTCTTTTCGGGCGGGGCACAACCTCCCGCTCCCTATCCCGACTGTGGAGTTGACGACTTTAGCGATTTGGATTGTGGGTTCTCGAGCTGTTTTCCTTAGGGGGCTTGCATTCTTTTAGGGGCCTTTCGCGAAGGCCGCTGTTTTCCTTAGGGGCCTTTCGCGAAGGCCCCTCTCCATTTGGGCAAAGCCC
>CAYZYD010000149.1:0-8366 GCA_964482505.1 uncultured Planctomycetia bacterium
CCTTCCCGGCATGCAACATCGTTTCGGAGGCCGAAGCGCCCAACTGCGAACGCGAAGCTTGTCCATAGCAAGTCATGGAGGCTGAAGGCGGGGTTCTTAGCGTCGCTTGCGGAGAAAGAGATAATAGGCCCGCTTTGCGAGTGGGCTGACTGTTTCGTCGAGGCGATCGAGCAGTCTGTATTTCTCTGGGTATACCTGGTTGAACTCGGGGGGGAGCGAGAGTCGATCACCCAGGGGACGTCCTTCGAACTTGGGGATCAGTTCGCCTGATTCAGTTTTTTCGAGGCGATTTGAATAGAGCCGTCGAACAAGGAGGATCGCGCCAAACTCACCTTGGCGGATCGCCTGCTCGACCGGGGCGAGATCCCACTCGCCCAGCCGGTAGAGCTCCATAAAAGGTTCGGGATGGAACTGTACCGGCCTTCTGAGCTGGGCTGCGAACGAGGGGTCTTCGGTGAGGAGGGGCCCCTCTGTGTGAACGAGTGCTTTGAGAAGCGGGCGCCGCCCTTTAGCGATCTCCTCCCTTTGGTCAGCGCGCGTCGGTCGCACCGGTTCGAAGGTGTAGAGATGCCCGAGTATTCCGGTGGCGAGAATAAGAGTCACCAGTACTCGCTGCCAATATTGAACCGAGAACCGACTCGTTGCGAGAGCGAGAACAAGAAGCGTGTCGTACTGATAGAGATAATTGAGGTAGGCGCCGAAGAGGCCGGATAGACCGCCGCTGACAATCGCCCCAGTCACAAGAATTCCCAGTACCACGCGTTCGCGGTTCTTGGTCGGGTCCGATCCGACGGGCAAGAGCGCGATCAGTCCGCCCGCCAAGGCGAGTCCGAGCAGAAGGTAGAGCCGCCCGAGATAGAGGTCGGGCTGCCGTTCGCCCACCGTAGTCTGCCAGTATTCAAGCCCGAGTTGGGTGTAGACAAAAGCCGCTATCAGAAAGACCAGCCCGGCGAAACCAAAGGCGTACCAACTCCGCTCGGCCAACCGGTCGAGCCGGGGAACGATCGCAAGAAGCACCCCGACCAGGACTAGGTGGCCCCAGGGAAAGGTCGAAAGGAGCCAGACGTTTTCGAGCTTTGTCCATGAAAAGCCAAAGCTCAAGTAGGTCGCCGCATGTTGCCAAGCGAGACCCTTACTCAGAAGCCCGGCGAGAAGCCAAAAGGCGAGCCCGGTGACCAAGAAGATCACCGAAGCAGTCGCGGCCCGGGATCGATGCGTGTTGAAACCGAGGGCCAGACTGACGGCGATGAGGGGGAGCATCAGAAAGTCGACTAGAAAGCTCGCCACGAGCAAGAGGCCGGGGGCGAGTGCCGATCGCCAACTCGATTCCTTAGGGTCAGGACCCGTGATCATGAGTAACCCCGAGAGACCGAGGAATAATGCGAGCGAGTCCTCGAGGAAGAGGTGGGCGCACCCGGCAAAGTTGGGGAGAGCGAGATAGAGTGCGGTCAATGAGACGGCCACGGGCTCGGGCTGGTGGCGACGACTGAAGAGGTAGATCACCAGAGCGCAACCCAGGACCGAAGCGATCGAGACGAGCCGGCCCCAAAAGAATGGAGCCTCGATATCGAAGGGGAGCCAACCGACGAGCCAAGCGAACACGGGAGGCTTTTCGCTGAAGAGAAAGGGCCACTGGTCGAGCGGGGTGTAAAAGTCCTCGAAACCCGAGTCAGTGGCGGCCGCCCCGAGGACACCGGCGCCCGCTTCGCGCCCGTGCACTCGGATCGAATCGTCGAGGAGAATGCTCTCTCCGTATCGGAACTCAAAGGGAAAGGTCAGGGTCGGGGCCGCGCGGAATAGAAAGACCGCAAAGCTGAAGATCAGCAGGAGGTGGGCGACCCCCAAACCGCCCGCAAAATAAGATCGGCTTCGGCCTCTCCGCTGGACCGGGTCGTCGGCCGACGAATGACCTGACAGAGACGCGCGGACTGGGTCCGCGAAGTCGTTTGCAGCCGGGCCGAAATCGGTCGAATCGTCAGTCAAAGAGAGGCTCGCTCTGAGCGGAGTAGGTCGTCGAGGGATTCGCGTTCGCGGACAATCTTAACTTCTCGCCCGTCGACGAGGACTTCCGCGGCCCGAGGTCGAGTATTGTAGTTGCTCGCCATCGAAGCGGCATAGGCTCCGGCCGAAAAAACCGACAGTATCTCGCCCTCGCAAATCCCGGCGAGTGGCCGCTCCTTCCCGAGAAAATCACCGCTTTCGCAAATCGGGCCGACGACATCGACGAGCGCTCCCCTCGAGCCGACAGTATCTCGCCGCACTACCGGTTCGATTCGGTGGTAAGCCTCGTAGAGCGAGGGGCGAATCAGATCGTTCATGCCCGCGTCGCAAATCGCAAAGAGCCGATCACCCGTTTCCTTGAGTGCGATCACGGTCGTCAAGAGACACCCGGCATTGGCCATGATAAACCGACCCGGTTCGAGAATGAGCTTGAGGCCCGACGATTCGATCAGCGGGATCAGTACCTCGGCAAAGCTCGCCGCGGGTAGCGCTTCGTCCTCGCGGTAGTGGACACCAAATCCGCCCCCGAGATCGAGCCACTCGAGATCTCGTCCGAGCGAACCGAGTTCGTCACGAAACTCGAGCACCCGCGACACCGACTGGGCGTAGGGTTCGGTACTCGTGATCTGCGAACCGATGTGAGCGTGGAGTCCAGCCAGTCGAACCCGCTTGAGCTCGTCGCGGCGCTCGAAAATCGCGCGCGCGCTCGCGAGGTCGAGGCCAAATTTGTTCTCGTACTTACCCGTGGTGATATAGCGGTGGGTCTCGGGGTCGACATCGGGATTGACCCGGACCGCCACGTCGACCTCTCGGTCGAGTTTTCTTGCGATCGACTCGACTCGCTCGAGTTCGGATTGCGACTCGATATTAAAGAGAAGAATCCCCGCGAGTATACCGGCGGTGATCTCGGGCTCGGTCTTACCGACCCCCGCGTAGACGATTCGCTTCGGGTCCGCGCCGATCGTCTGCGTGCGGGCGAGCTCTCCTCCCGAGACGATATCGAATCCCGATCCGAGCTGGTTCAGTCGCTTGAGTAGGGTCAGGTTCGAATTCGCTTTGACGGAATAGCAGATCAGCGGTTGAGGCTCGAGCCTAGCGAACGCTGATTTGAGCGACTCGTAGTGATGGTCGAGAGTGCGCTGACAATAGACGTAGAGCGGGGTCCCGTACTGCGCCACGAGATCTCGAGCCGGAACCTCGTCGCAGTAGAGTTCGTCCTCGATGTATTCGAAGTGGTCCATCCGCTTCTCGCTTCCTTGAGGCGCATTTCCCGACTCAAAGAGAGCGAGTCTATCTCACTCGAATCGACGCCTGAACAAAAAAAGGGCGACGACCATCCCCAAACGAAGGGAACGGTCGCGCCCTGGTGGGCTTCTCAATAGAGTCAACCCGAGGTTATCTCAACTCGGCCGCAGCTCGCTTGCGAACGCGATCGAGCCCGAGACGACGCTTTCGAATCGGGCTCGGTCAGTAGGGAGACGGCTCAGCGGACGAGGTCGCGCTGGTACTTTCGCAATTGGTTGCGCAGCCTCAGCACGATGCGGGAGTGGAGTTGACAGACTCTCGACTCTGACAAACCGAGAGTCGAACCGATCTCGCGCATCGTCAGATCTTCGAAGTAGTAGAGCAGAACGATCAGCCGCTCCTTACGCGAGAGAAACCGGGTGATGAACTCGGTCACCTCTTTCTTGAGCGTTTCGTCTTCGGGATCGATTCCTTTGAGATCTTCGAGAATGTCGATCTTGCGGAGCGACTTGGAATCGCCCTCGTCTGAAGTATGGTCGTTGAGCGATACCATCGACACCGCGGCCGCCTCACGCAGCAGCTCTTCGTACTCCTCGGGCGAAAGCTCGAGTCGCTCGGCGATTTCGGGATCGGTCGGGGTTCGCCCCAGCTCTGTTTCGAGGGCTTGGAAGACATGGTCGAGTCGGTGCGCCTTGTTGCGTACGATTCTCGGAACCCAATCGAGCGCCCGGAGGGCGTCGAGGATCGATCCTCGGATTCGCGTGGTGCAATAGGTTTCAAACTTCACCCCGCGTTCGAGATCGAAACCGTCGATCGCGTCCATCAGGCCAAAGACGCCCGCGCTGTAGAGATCGTCGAGTTCGACGTTCTGGGGGAGCTTGACCAAGATGCGTTCGGCGATGTACTTGACCAGTGACAAGTATTGCTCGATCAGACGATTCCGAAGATTTTCGTCTCCCGTCTCTTTGTATTCGATCCAACGAAGCTCGAGTTCGGGATCGTCGATCCGAGTCTTGCCCACGAGGGCGTGCTTGCGAGGATCGAACTTGCGCTTACTGGCGCGAGGACGCGTTTTCGGCTTAGTGCGCGCTGTCAAAAATGCCCTCCACTCTCAACCGAAGTAGGTTGAAGCTGTCCAGCCGTGGGGCCCGTTTGCGGCAACGTCTCAGGTCTGAGGCCTGAGCTGCCGATAGAACGAACGCGACTAGGGCTGGGTTGTATGGCGAAATGATCGTCTCTCAAATGGGCTCCGGACGGGCGAGCGAGTCGGAGCTTCGGGGCGGGTCGACACTCTCTCCCGCGCTTCCTCGGTTTCCGAGGCCCTCACCTTGAGTTCTTTGGTGATCAATTTTTTCTGTCCCGAATCGATCACCACCGTGTCGCGCGAGAAAGCGCTCGATGCGGGTGTCTTCGACCTCCTCTTCGGTCGAGGGAATCGGAATCTCTTCGATGAATCGCTGCGCCGCGTAACCGATCCCCAGCCCAAAGATCCCCCCCAGAAACGCCCAGAAGGCCGCTTGTCCAATCACTTCGGCGAGCGGAGCCTCCGAGAAAAAGCTGAAGAGAATCGTGCCGAGAAACCCGACCAGGGCGAAGAAGGCGACATATCTTCGGATCATCGATGGACTCCTCTATCTGGCGTGACTTTCGAGCTCTTGATCGGGAACTCGCGGAAGGGTCTGGGGGTCTTTACCGAGGCCCATGGTGCGTGCAAGAGTGCGAACTCGTCGGGAGGCGAGTGATTCGGGCTCGGTCCAAAGAAAGGGTCGGCGCTGCCGGACCGCTTCGATGACCGCCGGATCTTCGATGAGATAACCCGCCGGCTCGATCTCGAGATTGAGATAGCGCGAAGCGACTTCGATGAGACGGACGAGCGTCTCCTCACCTTCGAAGCTCGATTGAGCGCGGTTGACCACGAGCCAGATGCGGGGCACGTGGTCTCCCGTCTGGACGAAGACTTTGATAAAGGCGTAGGCGTCGGCGATGGCAGTCGGCTCTGGAGTCGTCACTACGACGACCTCGTCGCACGCACGACTGAGTTCGAGAACCGCCGACGAGATGCCCGATCCGCAGTCGACGATGACTAGGTCAAAAACCTCTCCACTTGTGGAGAGGAGCGAGCGGATCTGGCCGACCGGATCGCCAAAGTGGTGACGGTCATGGACGAGACCCGAGGCGCCCGGGAGGACGCGTAGTCCACCCGGCATCACACAGATCGCGTCGTCGATCGACACCCGCCCCGAGACCACCGCACTCAGGTCGTAGGTCGGCTCGACTCCGAGTATCACATCGACATTGGCCATCCCGACGTCGCCGTCGATCAGAAGAGAGCGAGCGCCGAGCTCCACCGCGGCCAGCGAAAGCCCAACCGAGAGGTTGGTCTTGCCGACTCCGCCCTTGCCCCCGGCCACCGCGATCATCCGCCGCTCGGGCTTGGCGAGCCAACGCTTGAGTGAATCCTCTTGGCTCATGCTTCCCCCCCGAAGAGTAACTGTTGAAGCCGCTCGATCGTACCGACGCGAATGTCTTCGGGGACCTCTTGACCACAAGCGATGTAAGAGACCGGACAGCGCGAGACTTTGAAGAGATCGAGTAGCGGTCCAGGGCTCACCGACTCGTCGGATTTCGTCAACAGGAGTCGGTTGTACCCGAGGGTCTGGAATCGACGGGCGACATCGGTCAAGTAGTCACGCGAAGCGCTGATCGGAAGACAGAGGTGAATTTCGTCGCAAGCGAGCGCCGAGAGTCGTTTGGATACCGCCTCGATTTGATCTTCGCGACGCTGACTGAAGCCTGGGGTATCGACAAAGACGAGATCGCAAGAAGAGAAGCGCTCGAGGGCTGAGCGAAGATCGCCTCCTTCGGGAGGCGAGTGAACTTCGATATCGACGAGCTCGCCGTACCGTCGAATCTGATCGAGGGCGCCGATGCGGTAGCTATCGAGCGTGATGATGCCGACACGCTTAGCGTGTCTCACTTTGAGCGGGATCGCGATCTTGGCGATGCTCGTCGTCTTCCCCACCCCGGTCGGTCCGACGAGCGCGATCAATCGGGGACGCGACTCGGTTTCTTTGGCGACCGTAATCGATTGACAGGGTGGTAAGAGTGGCAGGGCTGCGACTCGCAACTCCGCCCGCGCGAGTGACTCCGCAACTTCGGGGTCGGCGAGGTCGGGAGGAAGCGGACGGTTGCGGATCTTGGTGAGAAGCTCGGTCGAGAGCTCCGGGGATACCCCGAGTTCGCTCAGAATCCGACACGTCGCCCGCACCACGGCGTGTCCCGGCTTGGCGAGTCCGAAATCGACGGGTTGGGCCGGCGTCGAAGCTGGCGGCGGCGAAGCGGCATGAGCTGGCGTCGCAGAATACGAAGTCGGCACGGGCGGCGTCGCGGCGTATTTCTGATACGGGGTCGCCGGAAAGGTCACGGGCTCCGCCGCGGCTTGAGGCGGGCTCTCCGGTTCGACTTCGGAAGGTGACGCGGCCGACCCATTCGGATTCTCGCCCTTTACGAACTTCTTGAGCGCTGAAGGTGCGGGGAGCGCGCTTCCGAGGATGCGTTCCTGGCGCTGCTCGCGAGCTTGAATCAATCTCTCTATCTGCGCCTTGAGTTGCTCGACCTTGCCGTCGCGCGGTTGTCCGTGGTCACGGACCGGAGCCGGCATTTTGGTCTTACTCACCCAATCCTCGACCGAAGAGACGTCGGCGAGAAAGACTTCAACCTCTTGGGTCCGCCGCTTCCCCTTGCCTTGGTTCGGGATCACTCTCGTGTGAACCACGCAGTACTCGTCTCCGAACTCCCGACGGATGATCTCGATCGCCTCGGAATAAGACGCAGCCCGAACTCGTTTGAGGCCTTCGGGCCCACTCGTGGAACTGGTTGGTTGAATCATCGGCTCACTTCAGTCGACTTCTCATGGTTTGACATCCTCGATTCGAGCGAGACCGTGGGACTCGACTTGGAGTCCGGAGGCTTCGTTGTAGGAGAGACAGATGAGCCCGGGCACCTGTGTCTCGAGCGCTTTTCTGAGGTGGAGGCGGATCTGGGGAGCGGTGACGACGATGGGGGGAAAGCCTTTGCGGAGTAACTTCTCGAGCACGCTAACGACCGAGCGCACGACTTGGCCGAGATTGTCGGGGCTCAGTTTGAGAGTGCTGCCGCGTTCGTTGTGTTCGACCGCATTCGAAACGTACTCCTCGATTCGAGGATCGATCGTGACCACGTGGAGCCGATCGTCAGACCCGAGATAAGGACGAGTAATCGATCGACTCAGAGTGTTGCGTACGTACTCGGTCAGAACCTCGACGTCTTTGGTTCGGGGCGCCCAATCACCGAGCGTTTCGAGGATCGCCTCGAGGTCTCGAATCGGTACGTTCTCTTTGAGGAGCAGCTGGAGGACCTTCTGAACGTCGCCCACTTTGAGGACCGCCGGCACGACTTCTTCGACGAGGGCGGGCGCACTCTCCTTGAGTTTGTCGACCAAGCGCCCGGTCTCTTCGCGCGTCAACAACTCATACGCATGCTTGCGGATGAGTTCGGTAAGATGGGTGGCGAGGACGCTGATGACATCGACCACCGTGTAACCGATCGCTTCGGCACGGCCCTTGTTCTCTTCAGCGATCCAAAGCGCCTCGATCCCGAAAGCGGGCTCGGTGGTCGGAATGCCGTCGATCTTTTCGAGCCCCAAGCCTGAGTCCATCGCGAGGTAGTGGTCGATCATGACCGAGTTGCGGGCGATCACTTCGCCCCGGAGCTTGATCGCGTACTCGTCGGATTTGAACTGCATGTTGTCGCGAATCCTGACGGGCGGCACCACGAGCCCGAGCTCGTTCGCAATCTGTTCGCGTATCAATCCGATTCGCTGAAGCAGGCCCGCTCCGTCGGAAGGGTCGACGAGGTTGACGAGTCCGTAACCGACCTCGAGCTCGAGCGGGTCAATCCCCGCGATCTCGATATTCTTGGGACCGCGTTCGCTCTCCTCCGCTTCGCGCGCTTCGGCTGCCTGCGCCTCTTCTTCTTCGGCCTGCCGAATCCCGGCGCCGCGCATCGTATAAGCGATTGCACCGAGGATCACCTGCCCGCCGATCATCACGTGCGGAGGCATCCCGAGCGAAATCAACAGG
>CAYZYD010000150.1:0-8324 GCA_964482505.1 uncultured Planctomycetia bacterium
AGGCCGAATGGCTCGCCGAGTTCTCACTCGAACTTTCCGAACAGGACACTAGTGGCTCGAGCGCCGTTTTTCGGGCAGCCTGCCCGAGAGCTGCATTCGAGTTTAGATTGGAGGGGATGGGCGGGCTAAATCGCTTCCCGATGTCTCCGCGCCCATCCGACGCACTTTGGATGCCGCTGGTTTTTCATGTGCCGGGCCGGGTCGGGTGGTCAATCGAAGAAGTCTCCGACGAGATCCCCGAGGTCGCCGAGATCGAAGAGGCCTTTCTTCTTCCTCCTTTTCTTCTTCTCCTTGCGCGAACCCGAGTCGGCGGTTGAGGATTTGGATCTGCTCGTCGGATCGCGGCCCTCGGCGAGTGCTTCATCTTTGAGTCTCTGCTTCTCGTGTTGGCGCGTTTCGGCGAGAAGTTTTTCGAGCTCGCCGCCGTCGAGCCAAACACCGCGACAACTCGGGCAGATATCGATCACGATTTCGCCGCGAGGGACCGCCTTCATCGCAGATTCACATTCGGGGCAGGTGATAAGGGGCATGGGGGCTGACCTCTTCTGAGTCTCTTGAGTCTTCTAAGTCTTCTGTGTCTTTGTCTTCTGTAGGTGGTCGATTTGACGTTCGAGAGGACTCAAAGATTGTTGGGTGCGAGAGATTTTGTCATGAAGATGCTAAAGCCGTTGTCTCGGTATTCGGCAAACGGCTCGGTTTCTTGGAACCCAAAATTGTGGTAGAGCGCGCGCGCCGGTGCGAAGGCCTCATTCGAGCCGGTCTCAAGGCTGAGGCGTGTGTACCCGCGGTCTCGCGCGATTCGTATCATTGCCTCGATAAGGAGAGACGCTACCCCGCGTCGTAAGAAAGCGAGGCTCGTTCGCATCGACTTGAGCTCGCCATGAGCGGGATCGATCTCTTTGAGCGCGCCACAACCCGCAAGCGTTGTCGATTGCCAAACCGTCAGAAAAGTCACGTCGGGCTTTCGAAGCTCGGCGAGGTTGAGAGCGTGCACACAGCCGTCGGGGCTATGTTGGTTTGCAAAGGCCCAGTGCTCTTCGAGGAGGGCGATCACCTCGGGACTTTGACATTCGTCGGCGCGAATTTCGAACTCGGGCAAAGTTATCCTCGATCGTTTCAGTCCACTAGCCGCTGGCAAAGAGCTATTGAAGTCCGATCCGCGGCAGCCCCGGCATCGGCTCCCGGGTCGATTGTCGCGCGGTTCGGATTCCCGTCAATCTCGAGGGCCCGCGAGGGCCCGCGCCCCAAGCCCTCCTCAATCTCGGGGTGCTCGAACCTAGCCAGAGCCGCGTCATAACTCCACCTGACCTAATCCCGGACTCAAAGACGCGGTATACCGACCGTTTTGCTAACCTGTGAGGCCTTTTGGAGTGACCTGGGTCCGATGTCTCCGGGTAGGTTGGCAGCCGGCCGAATAGTCGGCCGACGCCGATCTCTGAACACACGACACTCTAACCTCAACTCGACTCTACTTTCGGCCGGGCTGCCAGCCCAGAAGGATGTTTCAATTGATAGCTTCAGTGCAAATTCGGAAACAGCTCGGTGCGCGGGGGCAGTTTTGGCTTGTCCTCGCTCTGCTCTCGATGTGCTCGTTTGTATTCTCCCAATCGCCCGCGGGGTTGCCCAAGGTCGGCCAAGTCACTGAGGGCTATCAACTCGTGAACTCGGCCGCTGACGGCGGCAAGTCGCTCTACAAGCTCTGGAAGCGCGAACGCGACGCGCAGCTTATCGCGCAACTGCCCGCAAACTACGAGAAGCAGCGCTTCCTCATTGTCGGGACGGTCGCCTCGGGAGACCGCGAGACTGGTGTCTATTCGATTTGGCACAGCGGAGTCCGCCGGCCGGCGCAGTATTACTACTGGAAGCGCTACGACAAGAAGCTCGCCCTCACCGTCCCCAATCTCGAAGTGCGCTCGCTCGGCGACGAACAATCAAGGGCCGCGGCGGAGCGGGTCAACACCGATACCGTGGTGCTGACCGTGCCGATCATCGCCGAAGGTCCCAAGGGAGAACCGGTCATCGATCTCGACCACATGCTCATCCGTAAGAGCTCGGTCTTCTTTGGACGATTTGTCCAGCGGGCGCAACTCGACCTCGCAACGATCGATAGCGCGAAAGCATTTCCCGGCAACCTCGAAATCACCATCGGCTTTCCGCGAGCGAGCGGTCAGCTCGCTTCGGTTCACTATTCGATCGTGCTGCCGCCCGAAGATCCGAGTTACAAACCGCGGATCGCGAATCGTCGCGTCGGCTTTTACTATGTCGGTTTCGACGATCCGTCCAAAAACGACGGGGAATCGCAGCGTGTCCGCTACGCTTACCGCTGGAATCTCGAGAAGGCCGATCCCTCCCTCAAGCTCTCGCCGCCCAAGCGCCCGATCACGTATATCATCGAGCACACGACGCCGATTCGCTATCGCCGCTGGGTGCGCGAAGGGATCCTCGCCTGGAACAAGGCGTTTGAGCGGGTGGGGATCGTCGGGGCTATTCAGGTGTACCAGCAGGACGCCGCCTCGGGAGCTCATATGGACAAAGATCCCGAAGATAGCCGCTACAGCTTTGTGCGCTGGACCAATGCCCGGATGGGGTTTGCGATCGGGCCCGTGCACGTGCACCCCGAGACGGGGCAGATCTTCGAGGCGGACATCGTGATGGACGAGGGCTTTATTTCGGGCTGGGCGCGCGCGTACCAAGACACCGAACTCGCGCGAGCCGCCATGCTCGGAATGCACCCTGAGACCGTCGCTTGGCTCGGTGAGCATCCCGATTGGGATCCGCGCGTACAGCTTGCAGCCCCCGCCGATCGGCCTGCGGTTATCGCCTATCTCGAAGCCGTGGCGCGGGGTCAAGCGAGCGAGCTCGAAGCTCCGGCGACCGCGGGTCCCGCGGTTTGGCAAGATCTCGATCTCGCGGCGTGTCGCGACGGCTGCCAATCGGTCTGTATGCCCGGCTACGCCGAGTACGTCTACCACGCTCGGCTCGCATACGAAGTGGGCTTGCTTCGAGGCGAAGAGGGAGAGAAGGACGAAGAAGCGAGTCTCCTCGACGGTCTGCCCGAGGAGTTTGTCGGCCCCTTGCTCAAAGATGTCATCATGCACGAAGTCGGGCATACGCTCGGTCTGCGCCATAACTGGCGCGGGTCGTCGCTCTACTCCTACGCCGAGATCAATAGCGAAGCGCTGCGCGGAAAGAAGCCGCACGGCAGCACCGTGATGGATTACGCGCCGACCAACATCGTCGTCGAAGAGGGCGATCTGGTCCAAGGCGACTACACGATGATCGATATCGGCCCCTACGATCTTTGGGCGATCGAGTGGGGCTACGGCGCGGATCCGGATAAAACGCTGGAACGATCGGGTCTCAAAGAGCACGCCTTTATCGCCGAAGAGGGTTCAGCGGGCCCCGATCCGCGCGCCAAAGTCTGGGAGCTCGGCGAAAACTCGCTCGATTACGCCCAAGCGCGGATGCGCTACGTTCGGCATGTTCGCGCGCGACTTCTCGATAAGGCGATTCAGGACGGCGAACCCTGGGAGAAAGTACGCCGCGCCTACAACTCCCTTCTCGGGGCGCAGCTCGGAGCCTGCCGTACGGCCTCCAATTGGATCGGTGGTGTGTACTTCCACCGTCAACTCAAGGGCGACGAGAACCTCAAAGAAGATCCGGTCCGTCCCGCTCCACCCGATCGTCAGCGCGCCGCGCTCACCTTTATCATCGAGAACGCCTTCCGGGATACGGCCTACGATCTCAGGCCCGAGGTCTTGAGGAAGCTCGGGACCGAACAGTGGTTCGACAGCCGCCGGCTCGCCGAGATGGATATGCCGATCCACGATCGCATCCTCGGGGTGCAGGCTTCGGTGTTGACCATGTTGATGAACCCGACCACGCTGCGTCGCGTTTACGACAACGAACTCCGGGCGCAATCCGATGAGAAGGTACTCACCATCCCCGAGATCCTCGAGACGTTGCGCGAGGAGGTCTGGAGTAGTACCGGCGACTCAGAAGCGGCGATCTCAAGCCTACGCCGAGGTCTTCAACGCGAACACCTCGATCGCCTGATCGCCCTCGCCACGGGCCTCGAACTACCCGGCGCCGCCGGAAAGTCCCTCACCTCCCTCGCCCGAGGCGAACTCCTCGCGGTGCAAGCCAAGATCAAATCCCTCGGGGCTACCAGCGCCGACCCCTACAGCGAAGCCCATCTCCGCGACGCCTCCGAGCGCATCCAAGAAGCGCTCAAAGCTTCCTACTCGCGCCGCCGCTGAGAAGGCTGGCTACAACTCAAGCACAGAGTCGCCCCGAACCCTTTTCTCAGGCGTTCGGGGCCTTTTGCAGTATGAATCGAGGTCCGCTGATTGCGGGATACGATAACTCTTTGAATTAACCCTTTGAATTCGGCGGTAGCGCCCGTCACCGGGCTTGCTCAGTCGGGCGTGCTTCCGCGTTGTCGCTCAACCCGCGTTGTCACTCAACTTTGATGGCATTCAACTTAATAGCACTCAACTCGCTGGTGCTCCTCCAACTTCGATAAACTCAACTTGTCCGAACGTAAAGAGTCGCGCGCCTTCGACCATGAGTCGCCAGCTCAGGGTGATTTCGGTGTCGGCGAGTTGTTCGCGACCGTCGCGAGCGACGGCCCAGACGAGGTCTGGGAGGTCAGTGGGGAGATCGTCGAGACGGCCGCGCGATATCTGGAACTGAACCATCACGGGTGTCTTGGCGACCCAGTCGAGGGCTGGCTTATAGCGAGCGTCGAGATCGCGCTGGATCCGCCGCGAGAAAGGGTTCTCGGTCGAGCAGGCGCGGTGCACCGCGATCATGACGGCGACCCGTTTTTCAATGCAGGCGCAGGTTTCAAGCGGAGTCCGCACGGCGCGCGCGAGTTGCTCGAGTTCCTCGGGGGTGTAGGAGCTCCAGATAATCAAATCCCTGAGTCGGCACGAGATCTCCCAGATGTTTCTCTGCATGTTCTGTTCTCCGAAATGGGCCACACCAATAGAAACACTCAAACCACTGCTTGAGACTACGTCGTATTCAAATGTTTGACAAGCCAAACAAGTGGTCGTGCCTAGAATCGCGGCTGGTGAGAGACTCTTAAGTCTTCTTATAGTATATTTTTAGGGTTTTTCTCAGAGGACGGGTCGATCCGGTTTGGTCAATCGTCAAAGCGATCAACTCCCCATTTCCCAGGGTCACTTTTGAGCGACTCGGGATGGCGAAAGGCGGGGCGGCTGGGCACCCCGCCTGACGCCGCTCAGAGTCGTTTCACCAGCACGACCCAATCCGCGCCGGGGTCGCTCGGCGGGTCGCCGACCGAGTGCGGTCCAGGTCCCACTAGGGTCGAGACCGATCCCGACTGGAGCGCACCGCCGTTAACGGGGTCATACCACTCGATCGAGAAGACACCCTGGTGTGACTCGAGATTGAGCAGGGTCGGGCCGCCGTCGGGGAGGTAGATCGCGTAGATCTCTCCAGGCTCAGCGAAGCAGTATGAGCCGGGGCTCGAGGAGAGGTCGTCGGCGTTTTGCATGGCGGGAAAGGGGAGCTGGGTCTGGAAGAAGGTGAGGGCGTGACGCGTTTGATCCCACATCGCGTCGCGGCTCCGCCAATCTTCGCAGTCGAGATCATCGTGGGGATAGGCGTAGCCGAAGTACCACTCGCAGCCCGCTCCCCCCGCCATCAAATTACCCCAGAGCGCTTGGTGACGGACGTCGTCGTGGTCGGGATCGACCGAGTCGGGGAGCACGCCGACATTGGCGGGACCGATCTCGTCGAGACAGACAAACCAGGGCTGACCGGCGTCCGCGGAACGTTCGATCCACTCGAGCGTCGTCTGGTGGGTTTGATTCTTATTGCCGTTTTGAAGCGAGGGTCCATCGATCGCCCCATCTCCGAGGAGAGGGCCGTAGACATTCTCTTTTTGGCCGGGGTAGGTATGGACGACTAACGGGTGGCCGTAGGGATCGAGCGACCGAAAGTGAGCGGCAAATTGGCGCCGCTGAATCGTCGTATTGGTGTTCTCTTCGCCGAGGTTCCAGCAGACGGCCGGGTGATGACTCATCCGCGCGATGAGTTCGCGGTAGTAGAGCCTGCGCTGGATTCCCAAGGCACCGCCGTCGAGGAGTTGATCGTTCTCAGTCTCTTGGGTGATGACATGGAGCTGCAGGCCGCGCCGCGTCATATGCTCGAAGACGATCTCCCACTGGTCGAGCTTTGAGCAATCGAAGCGGAAGCGTTCGGTGTGAGAAGTCCACGGCCAGACGTCTTTGCCATCGCCGCCGACGTTCATAGTGAGAAAGTAGACCGAGTTCATCCCTTCGGATGAGAGATAATTAAGCGCTCCGATCAGCGACCGACCGCGATCCCCTTGCCAATCGGGATCGCCCGCACTCCAGTCGCCGAGGTGGGGGGTGTAGCTGTGGAGGAAATTGCCGCCCGAATCGTAGGTGCCGTCAAAGTCGACGTAACCGAGCAGATTCTCGGGGCTGTCCGCTCCGCCTTTGAGGTAATAGTCGCCCGTTTCGGCAAAGCGTAGGTAGCGCTCTCCCACCACTTCGAGTCGACCCTGAGCGCGAAAGTCCGGAGCTGATTTGTCAGTAGGAGCGACGGTGATCGTACCCCGGGCGCCGTGGATGAGAGGGTGCGCGTCGCCCGCCGACGGGCCCATGGCGATCGCGACTTGGCTGCCGCTGCGGAACAGCGCGGTATATTCCCAAGCGCCCGGAGCATCGGGCGCGAAGTGACAACGCCAGGTGTTACCGCTGTCGGCACTCGTCTCCGCGGCGTCGCCGTCGGCCGCATAGAATCCGGGTACCCGGACGCTGCGTTGACCCTGAGTCATGACGACGTCGAGTCGGTAGTCGAGGAACGGATTCGGGTTGGCGCCTTCGGAAGTCGCCGGCCCTTCAAAGTCGATCGTGATGCGATGCCACTTTTTGAGTTGACCCGTGACTGTGCTCGGTGGACTCACAGTCGGTAATTGAGCGACGAGCACTCGATCGGACGCAACCCGGTTTGAGTCGTCGGTCACGATCAGTTCGAGTTCGTAGACCGCGCCCGGTTCGAGACCAGCGATCGAGATGGTCGCCGAGTTGGCACCCGAAAGCGTTAGGTTGGGCCCTGCGACTTGGGTCCAGAGATAACTCGCGATGGTCGCCTCTTCGGACTGACCGTACCCCGTGATAGAAACCGAAGCGTTTGGCGCGACGGGAAAACGATCGGGCCCCGCGTCGGCGACGAGACCCAGGATCGGCTGCGGTTCGGGTTCGGGCGTCGACGCTTCGATAAGCGTGAAGCTCACGGTGATTGAGACACCTTCTTCGCCCGAGCCGTGGGGACCCGAGAAGGGCGTCGCGGTTAAGGTATGATTCCCGAGCGAAAGATTCGCCGGATTAAAGTCGCCGCCATTATCGCCGGCGAGCGCGTAGGGCAGGATGTTCTCGGTTTGAACGGGGGCGCCATCGAGCGTAAAGCGAACGCTTCCCACCGGGCTCGGTTCGACATCGGCTCGGATCGAGAAAGTGCCCGACGGTAACTCGGCGAGGTCGATCGTGTCACCATTCTCGATCACTCCGAACTCCGCCTCGGTGCCCGCGTCGATGAGGACCAACCGAAAGACAGCAAAGCTGGGCCCTTCTTCGGTGACGGTGACGACCAACGAACCCGAAACGAGTTCGCCTTCGGTGCCGGTCGCGTCTGCTCCCGAGTAGGGAATCGCGCCCAAGGTATGACTTCCGGAGGGGAGTGGGGTGACGAATTCAAACGGGGCGGTGCTGTCGGTCAGCTGCGGTTGTCCGTCGAGGAAGAAGCGGACGCTTGCGGACTCACTCGTCGTTTCGGCCCGAAAGCCGATAGCGGTGCCGGCGTCAATCTCGATCTCGAGCTCCGCTCCGAGCGGACCGACAACTTCGCCGGTTTCGGGTCGGAAGACCAGGATCGACGTGATCTCCCCCGGAGGCGGCGGGGGTGGATCGTCGGGCTGGACGAGCGTGATCGTCAAGCTCAGGCTTTCGCCTGCGTCACCGCGGGCGCGACGCTCTGAAAAAGGAGTCGCCGTGATCGTCAACGCGCCGGCCTCAAAGCTCAGGGCGTCGTAGTTGGCGCCGTTGTTTCCGCCGAGCGCATAGGGTGCGAGGTTTTCGGTTTGGAAGTTCGACTGGCCATCGAGTCCAAAGCGCACGCTGCCGACGACGGGAGGGTCGGTCTCGGCCCGAACATTGAGCGTGGCGGCGGGAATCGTGGTGATGTCGATCGCCTGCCCGTCGGTCAGTTCGAAGAGATCGACATCGAGCTCCGCATCGACAAGCACCAATCTTACGACGCGAAGTTCA
>CAYZYD010000151.1:0-8296 GCA_964482505.1 uncultured Planctomycetia bacterium
GCAGGAGCTCGATCGGGGTCGCAATCTTTCCAGAGGTCGAGACCGTCGTACGGGAGTTCGAGCGCCTGCGCAAACGTCTCGACGTCATTACAAAATCGAAAGAGCTGCAGCTGGTGGGCGCGGCCCGCAAAATGGCTCAGCCACTCCTCGCTGTGAACGATGACGACAGTAGTCGAAAGGCGGAGGCGGCACGCCTCAAGGAGCGTATCGACCGCCCGCGGGACAGTCTCCTTGACCTCGACGAGGGGAAGCTGATCTGGTCCGAAGAGCGCAAGGGCTTCGCTGAGTTGCATGAGGCCAAGTTCAGACAGTGACTTCGCTCGACTCTTCGCGACGAGCCCGGGTCGGCCGTGGATCCGCTCAAGGTCGGGATCGTGGTTGAGGAACCAGTGACCATCCACGGACGCCCGAACGTCAAACTCGACGGCGGCGAGCCCGGCCAAAAGCGCCGCTTCAAGGGCGGCCCCGCTGTTTTCAGCGCAGTGATCCGACACGAGCCCGCGATGGGCCGAAAACCGAGCGTCGAGGTGAGAAGTCATGCACTTCCCCACCCACCGCCTCCGGGCGTTTCGATCGAGAGGATATCGCCGGCCTCGAGTTCTCCTGACCAAAAGCCGTCGAGCTCAGTGACCTCCCCCGCGCGCAGCCGACGATTTCGGCCGGTGACTCCGGAACCGCCGCCGTCGCGCCCTTTAGGAGCGTGTCGTCGCCGCTGGGTGAGAAGGCTAACCGTCAGATCTTCGAGAAGCTCGATCTTGCGAACGATGCCGTCGCCGCCGGCATGACGCCCGGAGCCCCCCGATCCTCGCCTGAGCGAGTACTCGATCACGCGGACCGGCAAACTTCGTTCGAGCGCCTCGGTCGGGGTATTGCGCGTGTTCGTCATATGGCTATGAACTCCCGAGGCGCCCGCCCCCCATGGACCCGCGCCGACCCCGCCGCCGATCGTCTCGTAGTAGGAGACTCGAGTCGATCCGAGGGTGAGGTTGTTCATCGTGCCCTGGCTCTGAGCGGGAACTTTGCCGGGGAGTGCCTGCGCGAGAAGCTCGAGCATGAGATCGACGAGTCGTTGTGAAGTCTCGACGTTACCGGCCGCGACGGCCGCGGGCGGTTGGGGGTCGAGCAGTGTCGCCCTGGGGATCGAGATCTCCAGAGGACGCAAGAGCCCTTGATTGGTCGGCGCGTCGTATTCGGAGAGACAAGCGAGGACGTAGAGAACGGCCGACGTGACAATGGCGGGGTTTGCGTTGACGCAGCCCTGCGAGGTGGGGTCGGTACCGTCAAACGATAACTTCGCCGAATCACCTTCGACATGGAGCGCAGCTCTGAGGGCCAAATCGAGTCGACCTTGACCATCTTCGTCGAGGAACTCTTCGGCTCGGTACGAACCGTCGGGTATCGAAGTCAATATCTTGCGGACGTACTGTTCGGCCGCGGTTTCGAGCGCGTCACAAGCGGCTTCGATTTCCTCGAGCGGCCGCTCTCGAGTGAGGGCTTCGAGCTCTCGGATCCCTGCCTGAAGCGAGCTTACTTGAGCTTCGAGATCGCCTCGGCGCTCCTTGGGATGTCTCATATTGGCGAGCAGGAGGCTCTCGACCTCGGAGTTGCGCACGCCCCCCACTTCGAGGTGGATCGGGGGGATGCGAAGACCCTCTTGATAGATCTCGGTGAAGAGGGCCATCGAGCCCCGGACGGCGCCTCCTACGTCAGCGTGGTGGGCGCGGTTGGCGACGTAGAAGAGCGCCTCGCCTCCCGAATCGAATACTCCGGCGACCATAGTCAGGTCGGGAAGATGGGTGCCGCCGTCGTAAGGATCGTTGAGAAGGATCACATCCCCAGGCATGAGCTCGACCCGCTCCAGGGCTGACTTGACCGCGATTGATGACGATCCGATATGTACCGGGATATGAGCGGCGTGGGCGACCAGTTCTCGTCTCCGGTTGAAGAGGGCGCAGGAATAGTCGCGTCGCTCTTTGATATTGGGGGAAAAGCCAGTTCTCTCGAGAACCGAACCCATGCTCTCGGTGATCGATTCGAGCAAGTTTTGATAAACTCGCAATAGGACGGCGTCCATTTCGCTCCGATTCCTCTGCTCAGCGACTCGGCGATTCACCGAAGGGCTCGCCGATTTTGCGGGGGTCGAGCCTCGCCCAGATCGAATGTGATTTAATCGACCAGTCTTTGACAGCGGACCACCCGCTGAACGCGGTGGCGGCGCTTCGGGCCAACCGACCACTGTCAACGGACCAATGGTCGATGCACAGTTCGGTCGTGCGGAGTCTCGTTTTTAAACAGGCTACTCGAGGATTCCAGCCCAGAGTAGCGATTCACCGAGCTTCGTGAGCGAACCGAGATAACGACCTGTTTCCGCGGCTTCGTATTCAACGGACGCTTGGCCGGGCTCGGTGCACAGTCCGCAGCCACGGCGCTCACGGCAAGGCAAGGTAAGCAAAGCGCTCTATGTACCCATCGATCCGGATTTGGCTGTTTCTATTCGGTGTCGCCACCACGCTCTCCTTTCTCGAGGCGGGGCAGATTGTATTGCGTCGGCCCGAGAGCGGGTTCTGGAGCGACGCACTTCTCGAGTCGAGCGCCAATTGGTTTCTTTGGGGAATTCTCAGCTTGCTGATCTTCCGAGTCGTGCGCTGGATGTTCGCACTCGAACTCGGGGAGTTCTGGCACTTTGTCTTGCACGTCCCAATCGGGATGGCGGTCACCTTGATCTATAGCGCGATTCGGACCTTAATCTCTGCCCTCTTGATCTATCTCGACGAACCGGTGGGGGAGCCGACGATCGTTACGGTCGAGTATCTCCGCGTGTTGTTCGTCGACGTCTTTCTGCTCGATCAATCGATGAGCCTCTTCTCGATCTACATCGGAATCACCGCGGCTTGCTACGCCTTCCAATACTACCGACCCGCGCTGCGCGCGATTCGCCTCGAGTCACGGCTCAACGAAGCCAAGCTGGAAGCTCTAAAAATGCAACTCCAGCCCCACTTTCTTTTTAATACGCTCAATTCGATTTCGGTGCTCGTCCACAAAGATCCCGACCTCGCCGAGCGTGTTCTGACCCAACTCGCCGATCTCTTACGCACCACGCTGTCCCGCGGGAAGCAACAGCTGATTTCGCTGCGCGAAGAGGTAAGCTTTCTCAATCAGTACATCGCAATCGAGGAGGTCCGCTTCGGAGATCGATTGCAGTACAAGTCCGAGATCGAGGATGGACTTTGGGATGCCCAGGTACCTGCTATGATCCTTCAGCCGCTTGTTGAGAATGCGATCAAGCACGGAATATCAAAACGGGCGAGCGCCTCTCAACTTGAGCTGCGCGGCTGGCGCGAGGGAGAGCGAATCCTCATCGAAGTCGAGGACGATGGCGTCGGCCTCCCCGAGGGCTTGAAGCGCGAAGGGGTGGGGCTCTCGAATACTCGGGCTAGACTTGAGCAGCACTACGGAAACCAGCAGGAATTTACTATAACGAACCGAGAGGATTCGGGCTGTGTGGTTCGGCTCGTCTTTCCTCTATACCGGATCCGCACCGAACGCGACGAACCCTCCCCCGAGAAGTCGCCCCGGGCCATGGCCAGGAAGGAAGCACCTTGACGCTCCGTACACTCGTGGTTGACGACGAGCCACTGGCTCGAGAGAAGGTTATCGACTTCTTACGAAACGAGGCCGATATCGAGGTGATCGGCGAAGCGACGAACGGACTCGAAGCGCTCGAGAAGATCAAAGCGGAGAGGCCCGACCTCGTCTTTCTCGATATCAATATGCCAGAACTCAACGGATTTGAGATTCTCGAACAGCTCGAGGACGACGAAAATCCACTCGTGGTCTTCGTCACCGCCTACGATGAGCACGCGGTCAAAGCGTTTGAATACGCGGCCGCAGATTACCTACTCAAGCCCTTTGATCGGGATCGCTTTTACCAGGCTCTTGAGAGTGCTCGAGCCCGCCAACCGTCAAAGGAGGACGATCAGCTCAAGGCGAAGGTCCTCGACATCGTCGCCAACCTCTCGCAGCAGAATCGCTTTCGCGAACGCATCGTGGTCAAGAGCGAAGGTCGAGTGATCTTCGTCAACACTCGAGAAATCGATTGGATTGAAGCGGCGGGTAACTACGCGCGACTCCATGTCGGCGAAGAGGCGCACCTAATCCGTGAGACGATGATCGGCCTCGAGCGCAAACTCAGCCCAGAAGACTTTGTTCGCATTCACCGCTCCGCGATCGTCAACGTGCACCGCATCAGCGAGATGCAGCCGCTCTTTCACGGCGAGTATCTCGTGATTCTCAAGGGCGGCACTCAGTTGACGCTGAGTCGTTGTTACCGAGAAAACCTCCAGAGGCTCCTCGGCGACCAGCTTTAGCCCTTTACCGCCCAAGCTCGAGGCCGCTTCCTCGAGTTACGGACAGGGATAGGCGGCGCAGTCAAGCGATGAGGTCGGCGGGTCGAGGCAATCGCTGGGGGGCGGTGGGAGCGGGCCGCCGGCAAAGGTGAAGAGCAGCATAAAGATCGGGTCGACGAGATTCAGATCGCCCGAGTCGTTCGCGTCAGCGCTAGCAAAACAGCTTGGATCGCCCCCCTGGTCAAAGAGGTAGGCGAGCAGAAAGAGGGCGTCGCCGAGGTCGAGACTCAGATCCGCATTGGCGTCGCCCCGGATAAAGGGCTCGAGCGGGTCGGGGCAAATCAGCAAGCTCCACTCGAGTAATGTCCCGATCTCGCCCATTGAGTTATCGCGCACGACCAACGTCCAACTACCCTGTGCAGCCTCGCCATCGAAATCGGCGAGTACGCCTGGACCCGCGGCGGGACGATCGCCAAACCGGTCGTTAAAGCCTCCCGAAAAGAGATCGTCGTAGCGCGCTTCGAGGGGGTCGAAGTAGATCTGGGTCAAGGCTTGCAGCTGCACCGTAGTGCCACTTGGAGAGATCAGCTCGACCGTGATATCGGTCATCTGGGTGTGTTCGATCCTCAGGCTGACATCGAGGTCTAAAATACTGACGTCGTCGGGCACGACGAGAGTTTGGACTATCCCGAATGGGTCGTTGTCGGGAATCGCAAGAGGACTATTCGATGAGTAGACGAGCCCACCCAGCAGGGTGTCATGGCAATCGAGTGCGTTGGGCGATAACGCGTCACTCGCGATCTCGAGTAAGTTGCCGCCAAAGGAGTCGAACGCAATCAGAGTCGGGAAGTTGATCGAGCCCTGAGCGGTCCAGGCGATCGCTTGGGTCTGAAGCGTCCCGACGAGGGGATGGATCGAAGTGATCACCGGGCCTCCCGCGAGCGAGATGATGTCGGTAGCAGCGGGGATGTTCGGGGCGGCCGCGGGAACGATCGCCTCTCCGTCGAGCCGCGACGCGATCGCTTCCGAACCCATCAAAGCGAGCGGATTTTCGAATGGGATGTCGACAAAAGTGCCGGCGGTGCTGATGCGGTAGATCAACGGTTCGTTCTCGACGGCGACGAGGTAGGCGTCGCCGGAACCGGAGTCGAAGCTGAGATCGGCGACGACGTTTGCGCTTGGTAAGTTGAGATCACCCTCGAAGATCGGCGAAGCTCCGTCACCGTCCGTCGACCAGAGTTGGGGCGTCGCGCCGGTCCCGAGCGCGTAGATCAGCCGACTGCTGGCGGGATTCCAAGCGATTGCGAGGACGGGAGCGTTCGGGCCCGGGACGGCTATCGAGGAGAGCTGGACCGTGAAGTCGGCGAGCGAGAAACGCAGCGTCAGCCCGCTTGTCTGGGCGATGTAAACCGTCCCTCCCAATGGATCGACTGCCACCCCGGTGACGAGAGTCGTCGGTAGCGAAAGCGATTGGACGACGGTTCCCGGGGCGGGCCGGGGAAGAAAGACCGTGACTCCGGTGGCGAGGCTGAGCTGGGTTCCGAGCAGATTTCGTAGGGTGATCTCGCGGACCCCAAATTCGAGCCCGCTGATGACTGTGCTATTCGCTCCGGTCGCGGGGCTCGCGACGATCTCGACGAGGACGCCGTCCACAAAAATCTGAGTCTCGTCGACAGCGCTTGGGAGACTCCACTCGAGATCGATTTGGTTGGGCCCTGATATCGTGAACTCGACGGCTTCGGGCGCCTCGATCGGGCTATCGATGAATACAGTAAAGATCGCCGGATCGCTCTGGTCACCCCCGATTAACGTCCGAATTTCGATAAAGTGGAAGCCTGGCGCGAGATTGTTCGAGACAAACTGATTCTGACCGCTCAGCACATTCTGCGGAGGTTCGCCGTCGACCGAAACGGTCTGTCCCGTGGCCCCCCCGAATGGAGTCCAGGTCCAGATCACCGTGTTCCCGGCGTTGATCGTAGCGTCGAGGTCGGTCGGGGGCGGCACACTCGAATTCAATACCACGTCGATTGCCCCCGCCGCGGATACGTAGTCTCCCCGAGTGACGTAGAGATCGAAGTTGATCCGGTCGCCGGGGTCGAGCGGGGGCAAGCTAAAGATCGACGCGGTCCCCAAGGCGTTGTCAAACTGGAGTTCGTCAGAGAGTAGCTGGAGTGTCGTCAGTTGGTTCGGAGTTTCCTCGATAACGATCGCTAGCGGACTCGTGGTGACCGTGGGGTTACTGACCGGGTTGAGCGGATCGATAGAGATCACGCCATCGATCTCGCCGTCGATGGCGAGCATCCCCATGGCGGGAGCGGGTCGATAGCAGGTGACCGCGGTGCCGCCACTGAGCACAAACTGGAAGATATTGGCTCCGCTAAAGCTGCAGCCCGTGGTGAAGGTGCTCTCGCGAGTGACGGAGAAGAGTCCGTTGACACTCTGGCCGACTCTAAAGCTGTGAAAGATATCGATTGAGAGCGCGTCGATGTCGTCTGTCGTCGAAAGCCCGAGCTGGTCGTAGGTCTGGAATGTCGTTATCGTCCCGCTGGCCGTGAGCACCAAGATATCGCCCGGGAAGTAGCCCGCAGCGGGTCGATCGATTGAGAAGTAGATATCCCGCTGGGCGAACGAGACCGGATGGTGATCGAAGGCGCCGACGTTACTCAAGCCTGGAACGACTCCCCTCGGAACCCCGACGCTGCCTGTCAGCCCGAGTTGCGGTTCGCGGAAGTAGGGAAACGAAACCGGCGCCGGCACGGCGTCGTTTTCCTCGAGAGATTTGGTATGTCGGTACGGAAGCAAGAAGGGAACGTGGGGGACCCAGAAGAGATCGGCTTCACAATCATCGGGTGGCTCGCTCCAGAGACCCGTGAAGGGAGCCGCTCCCTTGCGACCGGTGCTGGTCCGCTTGGCGGAGAAGTGAATCTCGCCGTGAGGGCGCGCGAGGCAGCACGCGTCGTAGCCGTAGGTCATGGCATCGACGAGGACGTCGGGGCCGAGCTGCAGCTCGACTTCATCGGCGAGTCGGGTCGATCCAACCGTGGCGAGTTTGAGTACCGGGTCGTAGGTAAAGATCGTGTTGGGACTGACTCCGGGATCGACTTCGGGATTGGTGGCAAAGAAACTATCTCGCAGAATGAACGAGTAGAAGCAATCCCCGCTATCCGCGAGGGCGTGGCTCGTAGCGACGGTGAGGATCAAGAGAGCGGTAGCGCGCGCCAGTCGGAGAACTCCACCCATGGACGCTGACCTTCCTAAGTTGCGAGCAAGGGCTGGTGCGGTGACGCCACTCGTCTATGGACTCATCGACGATGAGAGTCCGCAGAGCCACGCAACAGATCGTGTTCGCTTCGTATGTCCCTTAACTTGTAGGTCGGGACGTCAGGAGTGGAGAACTGCTCGAAAGCAAGGTGCGGCGGGGACTTGAAATGACTCAGTCAACGTCCACGAACAACGGGGATTTTCGAGTGGTTCCACAAGTTCCTGGCGCCCTAACCCTTGGGTGTAGGACGGATGCTATTATGTGTCGAGCCCGGATAACCGAAGGATACCCCTCAATAACGACCTTTGAAAGAGTTCACCTTTGCCCAACTCCGGCGACTCTCGCGACGATAAGCGACCCGAACCGAAGGTGGACATCCCCGCGACTCAGACGTTTCAGGCTGGCTCGCCGAATTCGCCACCGAGCGGTGAATATAACGAGACCTTAGCGCTCGACTTCGAGGAAAGCTCAAAACGCTACTCGATCGGGAAGCTCCTCGGTTCTGGTGGTATGGGAGAAGTCTTTCAAGCGACCGACCACCGACTCAAGCGACCGGTTGCGATCAAGTTCTTGCGCAGAGAGCGAGATTCGCGCGGCGCCGAGGAGGAGTTCTTTCGCGAAGCTGTCACTCTCGGCAAGCTGCACCACCCGAATATCCCCCCCGTCTTTGACCTTGGTCGAGACCCGC
>CAYZYD010000152.1:0-8264 GCA_964482505.1 uncultured Planctomycetia bacterium
GCAACCGAAGAGAGAGCGCATTTCTTACCTTCCCGCAGAACTCAGACCGCAAGCGGCTCAACGAGGCCACCCAACGCTCGCCTATGAGCGAGCCTTCAAGTAACCATCGGAGATTGCTCAACCGGAATTGAGGGGATCTCGGCGATTGTCCCCGAGGTGGGCGAGTTATCGGAAAGCAGCAGATCATGCCCGAATAGACGGTTGAGAATAATCAAGAAATTCCGGGGACCTCGGTTTGACAATCGCAGTCAGCGCGACCACTCACCCGTCGAGTGGTGGCGAGGGGTCTCGAGGCGAGACCCTCGACGGAAGAGCAGCCGCTGCAACCTGGATTGGATCGCCTGGCGCTCGGGAGGACGCGTTAGCAGCCCGTTGAAAAACTCATTCCGCGCGGGAGGCCGAGCTTCCTTCGCCCAGCGCCCCCGGCGAACCTCGACGTATGGCCAATACGCCTTCGGTTCGCCGGAGGCACTGGTCTCGAATTCTCGACCTCCCGCATCGAAAGCAGTTTTTCAACGGGCTGTTAGGCGATTCGTTTGGCGAGGTCGATAACGCGGTTTGAGTATCCCCACTCGTTGTCGTACCAGGCGAAGACCTTGCACGTCTTTTCCCCGATCACTTGGGTGAGTGGAGAGTCGAAGATGCACGAATGGGGATTACCGATAATGTCACTCGAGACCAAAGCTTGAGTCGAATACTCGATAATCCCTTTGCCCGGGCCTTCCGCGGCCTCTTTCATCGCATGGTTGATCGCCTCGGCCGAGACGGACTTGTCGAGTTCGCAAACGAGGTCGACGATCGAGCCGTCGGGAACCGGTACTCGAACCGCCATCCCGTCGAGTTTGCCCTTGAGCTCCGGCATCACTTTACCGACTGCGCGGGCTGCTCCGGTCGTAGTCGGAATCGTGTTTTCGCCCGCGGCGCGCGCGCGGCGAAGATCCTTGTGGTACCAGTCGGCGAGGCGTTGGTCGTTGGTGTAGGCGTGCACGGTCGTCATCAGTCCGCGCACGATGCCATAGTTCTCGTGCAGATCCTTTACCAGCGGGGCGAGGCAGTTGGTCGTGCAGGAGGCGTTTGAGACGATCTTGTGTTCGGGGGAGAGAACTTCGTCGTTGACCCCTAGCACGACCATCGCGTCGATCTCATCCTTGGGTGGAACCGTCAGCACGACTTTACGCGCGCCCGCCTCGAGATGCTCCGCGATCCGGGCGCGCTCCCGGAATCGACCGGTCGCTTCGATCACGATGTCGACCCCGAGCTTCGACCACGGCAGGTTCTTGGGCTCGCGTTCTTTAGTAATCTGGACAGTCTGCTTACCCGCTTTGAGAGTACCGCCCGAGACCGAGACGTCGGGTTCAAAGGTTCCCATGACCGAATCGTACTTGAGCAGGTAGGCGAGGGTTTCGTCTTTGGCGATGTCATTGATGCCGACGACCTCGACTTCGGGGTCGTTGGCGAGTAGGCGAAAGACGCTTCGGCCGATTCGACCGAAGCCGTTGATTGCGAATTTCATCGGACGACGCCCTCCTTCCGCTTCGCTTCGTGGGCCGGTAGGAATTCACGGATAAGGTCGACGATTCGATAGGCGAGTCCTCCGCCCTGGTCGTACCAGCCGATCGTCTTCACCATCCGGTCTCCGACCGTCATGGTCGCGAGACTGTCGAAGAGACAGGATTCGTGGAGGCCGATGACGTCGCTCGAAACGATCGGCTCATCGGTAAAGGCGAGAATGTCTTTCATGATACTTCCCGAGGCACTGCGGAAGACTTCATTGACGGCCTGCGGACTCACGTCGCTCTTGACTTGGGTGACGAGGTCAACACAGGAGACATCGGGGACGGGAACGTTGAGCTTCATCCCCGTGAACTTTCCCTCGAGGTGGGGGAATTCGCGCACAATCAGCTGATCGGTCCAGGTCGATACCGGCACGATGTTCTCTATGGCGGCGCGGGCGAGGCGCAGATCCTCGCCAACCGGTGCGTCGATCAAGCTCTGTTCGGTGGTGTAGGCGTGAACCGAGGTAAAGCTGCCATTCTCTACCCCAAAGGCGTCGTCGAGCACTTTGAGAAGAGTCGCAGTGCAGTTCGCCGTGCTCGATCCGCACGAGAGGATGCGGTAGGAGCGATCGACGGGCTCGCTGCTGACCCCGCGGATGTAGAACGCATCGATTTCGTCAACGGGAGGCTGAGTGAGGATCACCCGATCGGCACCCATATCGAGGTGCTTTTGAAGTTCCTTGCGGTTGCGGTATTGACCCGTGCCTTCGATGACGATGTCGATACCGTAGTCGTACCAGGGAATTTCACCGGGTTCTCGGTGTTGAAGATACGCGATTTGTCGGCCCCCTGCGTAGAGATAACCGTCGACGATGCGCACGGGATCTCGGAAGCGTCCTTTGAGCGTGTCGAAGCGCAGAAGGTATTCCATCGCTTCGGGAGGGGCGATGTCGTTGATCGCGACGACTTCGATATCTTTCTGGGTGTAGAGCGATCGGAATATGTTGCGACCGATCCGCCCCAACCCCATCAAGCCAACTCTTATGGGCATCTCTAACTCCTCTTGGTTAGCAAACGGTTGCCGTAATCATAGCCGAACCCGGCCAACTAGTGTCCTGTTCGGAAAGTTCGAGTGAGAACTCGGCGAGCCATTCGGCCTTCCTGGCTAGGCGCCGCGACGCAAGTCGGATTGGTAACTCCTTCGAGGAGCGGCAACAACGCCAGGGAGGTCGAGGGCCGGCGATTCTTGCTCGAACTTTCCGAACAGGACACTAGAGGTCCGACCGGAAAGTGCAGTTGGCGAGGGTGGGGGCGCCGCCCTCGTCGACTCTGACTTTTCGGCCGGTCCTCTCGGCCGCATTATTCACGAGCCCGCTACTGCGACTTCTCGCTACGCGGTTCGTGAATCATGCGGGCTCTGAATCATGCGGGCTCTAGGGTCCCTGCTCAACGGTGCCTCCGGCTCCTTTATCCACTTTTAATCGAGCGCGACGCGGACGAGTTCCGCCGTTTAGCCTTTTGGTTGACTCGACGGTCGCGAGTCGGGTTGGGTCGCGGCAGGGGCGAGCGCCGACTTTTTGAGGTTGGTGACGAGCCGGTATTCCTGCGATTCCGGGTTGTACTCCATCGAAAAGACCCGAGCCGGATCTCGGTCCACTTCGATCACTCGAAGCATCGACTCCGAAAAGGTCGGAGAGACGCTGTTGACGAATGTGCAATGGAGGATTTGTTGGTCTCCGCGAGTCAGCCCGACGAACTGACGCCGGAAAAGGTAGATCTGGTAAATGAGCCGAGGGTCGTCGGGGTAGATCTTTGAGAGGAACTCTTTGAGCCCCGCTTCGAATTGGATGACATCTTCCTCGGTCGGGGACCAGGTCGCCTGCTCACGCAGCGCGTCGAATTGACCCCGATCGAGTTCTTCCTGCGTGAGATGTCGGAAAATCACCGCGTCAAAGTCGGGATTTGAGATCAGGATGAAGGCGCGCTCGACGCGATCATTGGGAATCCTGCCGATTGAGATATCGATGCGCTTCTGAAATCCTCCGAGATTGAGTTCGCCCCCCGGTACTTGAGGAAGCTTGGGAAATCCGGGCGGCTTGAGGTCCTCTTGGTGCGGGGTGTGACCGTACTCTCGATAGGTTTCGATCGAAGCCAGGAAGATGCGCGCGGAGACATAGAGGTGAGCTTGCTTGAGCGCGAAGAGCCCGTGACGGTAGGGCAGAAATTTAGGACGATAGAACTGATCCTCAATCAGAATCGAGAGCTTGCGGAGTTCCGAGACAATCTCTTCATCAAACCACTTTCTCCAGCGTTTGACTTCGAACGAGCCGCCGAGCGTGACCCACTCTTCTCCTCCGACGACTTTGGCCTTCTGATCCTGGACCGCTTTATCAAGCTCGCGTAGCTGGGCGATCTTATCGTCGAAATACTCGGCAACTTCGCTCTCCTCGGTCTCCACTTCGTCTAAGCTCCAGAGTTGGAAGCTCTGTTTGAAGTGGTGGTTCGTCCACGGCTCAAGGGCGGGGTGAAACGAATCGAGGGCTTCGATCTCCTTCTTGATCCTGCGGCTCTGCTCCTTTTCGTAGATAATCGTTCGGAGGTGGAAGTGCTCACGCGTGCGAGGAACTTTGCCTACCTTGAATTCGGCCGCGATTTGTCGATCTTCGGTTGCCGTGAAAGGGTAGGACTCCACGCGGCTAGCTCGCCAGGTGAGGACAAAATCGATCTGAGTTCCGGCCGGACAGAGTGGACTCTCACCTCGTACGCGGAGGTAGAGGTCGTCGTCCTTCCGGATCGGCGTCACCTCGGAGAGGACGACATAGTCTGGAGTGAACTCGCCGAAAGGCTCATTTTGGGAGGGCGGTTGAGCTTGGCCGAACAGAGCGCCCGCGATCGTCGAGAAGGCGAGCACTACGAGGCCCGGCCTGAGAAAAGTCGGACCCAGCCGCCGCTCTCTGGGTTGATCTCTCAACGGAAGCGGTGATAGAAAGCTCGTGCCTGGCCCAAACGGGTGCATCCTCAGAAACAGGTATTGCTTCGAAAACTCGGCAAATTGATTTGATGGCATCGGTCAGCTCTCTCTCGTGAGTCGATAGGGAGAAGGTCGGAGTATCGCGTACGACGCCCAAGCAGACGCGGTCTGCGCTCTTGAGCTGCAAGCTTGTCAATCTCGTCGACCGAAGAGGCTTGACTCTAACTCGGCCCGCACCAGAGTACGAGTCTCAGCCCGTGGCTCGGCGTATTTTCTCGAGCTCTCTTGCCTTATGCTATGAATTCTGCGTTCGCGAGGTCGGCGACATCCCGGAGTGGCAATAGGCTTTTAGCTCGCGATAACTCGAGCCCTCGCTCTTTTTGGTCTCAATCCCTGAGGCGGCCTCTCGTCGCGCGCGAGTGGTTTAGCATTTCAGCTCGTCGACACGAGGTCGATGCGATGAACTCCCCTTCTCCAGATACTGATCTTGCCTCCCTCCCCAAGCGACCGATCGTCGTCGTTGGCGGCGGGGCGGCCGGTTTGATGGCCGCGCTTTTTAGCGCTCGATCCGGTCAGCCCACGCTTCTGCTCGAGGGCTCTGGGCAGTGTGGGTTGAAGATCCTGGTGAGCGGTGGGGGGCGCTGTAATGTGCTCCCCTCTCAATCGTCCGAGCAGGACTTCTTTACCTCGGGCTCTCGCAATATCCTGCGCCGGCTCTTTCGGACCTGGCCCCTCGCCGAGATCGAGGCCTTCTTCGAGCGAGACCTCGGGATCCCGCTCGTGCTCGAGCCCGACACGGGCAAACTCTTCCCAGCTTCCCAAAGTTCAAAAGAGGTTCGCGACAAGCTCGTCGCGGTGGTGGAGCGGGCTGGAGCCCGGATCCTGACCAAGCGGCGGGTCGCTTCGATCGAGCCGAGCGGTCTGTATTACAACGTCTTGACCGCGACTGGCGAGCACTTCGCGGCGAGTCGAGTCATCGGCGCCACGGGGGGGAAGTCACTGCCGCGTACGGGGTCTGACGGATGGGGCTATGAGATGGCGCGCCGGCTCGGCCACTCGATCTTGCTGACTTATCCGGCCCTTGTCCCTTTACGGACCGATCGCCGTGATCTACTCGAGCTCTCGGGAATCAGCCTGCCGGTCGGCTGGAGCGCCGTCGACGAGAAGGGCAAGGTACTCGAGGCTCGACAGCGTGAGCTTCTCTTCACCCACCGCGGCTTTTCGGGGCCGGCGATGCTCGATGCGAGCCACTGGTCGGTTCGGGATGGTCGTGAGATTTTGATCGACTGGGGAGCGGAGGGACGGCCAACGTGGGAGGCTCGGTTTCAGGACGCGGGAAAACGCCAGTGCGGGGGAGTGGTGGCGGGCAAGTTGCCCAAACGACTCACCGCGGCCCTCTTTGCGGAGGCCAACATCGACCCGAGCCTGCCCCTCGCCCAGCTTCGCCGGAGCGACCGCGAGCGCCTGCTCACCACCCTCTGCCGGTATTCGCTTCCGGTTTCGGGAGACGTTGGATACCGGGCGGCCGAAGTGACGGGTGGCGGCATCCCCCTCAGCGAGATCAAGGCTTCCACCCTTGAGAGTCGCGTGCTCCCCGGGCTCTATCTCTGCGGTGAAATTCTCGACGTCATCGGTCGAATGGGGGGATTCAATTTTCTCTGGGCGTGGGTTACCGGCCGACTCGCTGGCGAGAGTGCCGCGCGGTCCATCGGCTCGGTCGATAGACGCTCGAACTGAGGTAGAAGGTCGTTCCGTTTGAGCCGGCGATCTTGAGGCGCGTGAACCCACGCTACCCATTGCCGCACTCACTTGAGGGGTGGACCTGCCAGCCCTTGCCACAAGCATCTTAGGTGCGCGCGCCCGCGGGTCTTTGAGTTTGCGACTGACGCGCGCTATCCGCGCTCTACTCTCAGGACTTCTCCACCGATCTCAACCCGCTTGCCGCGTTCGGACTGGCGACGGGTCGAGGTGGCAACGAGCGAGCCGAGTTTGACGAAAGTCTCCTGCCGGTTTGCAGTCCGCTCGAGGAGTTCGTCGGTCGGACGCCAGTAGCCCGGTTGGCCGAAGACGATCACGGTCGATCCACCGTAGGCGAAGTAGCCCTTTTCGTCGCCGCGCGCAAAATTCGTATCTTCATCGTGAGTCTGTCGGATCCGACCCACTCCAAACGCGCCGATTTCGACGTAACCGAGCCGCCCAAAGTTGTTGGTGGTCAGGTACCACGCCTTGCGGTGATTCGTCGCGTAGATACGGCTGTTTTGAGCGAGGGCGATCGGGTTGACCGAGTGCAGGCCCCCACCGATGTCTTCCATCCCGATATGGCGCCCCGAGTCGGGGTAGTGAAATCGGTGATAGTCGGTCGGGGCAAGCCGCGCCACGAGCACGGGGCCGCCGAGGAATGCCTCGGCCTGCTCTCTTGAACCGAGAATCGCGCTCGCGGTCATATCGTAACCCTTGACCGGATAGGTCTGGGTCGCTTCGACTCGCTCGAATCCGAGGTAGCGACCTTCGGCAAAGGCGGGAAACTCCCAAGGCTTCTCACAGAATTTGCGGGCTCCAGGCTTGAAGCGCCGCGTAAAGAAATCGTTGAAGCAGCCGTACTCGCTCTCCTCGAAATCGGAGAGGTCGAGATTATACTCGCGAATAAAGCGGTCGACCTTGTCGAGGCTAAATCCCGAGTCGTAGTAGAAGCCCGCTAAGAAGTGGAATAGCCGCCGTTTGAGAAACAGGCCGACTATGAGTCTACCCAATCCACTCTCGTAGCCACGGCGCAGCCACTTTTCGGCGAAGATCTGTTCCGACTTCAGCTCTCCCGCTTCTGGATCCCAATACTCGATCGAGTTGGAATCGGACTTTGTGCCCCCCTTGGGTTCGGGAGGGGCTTCGGGGAGGGTGGTTTCTTGACTCATCGAATCGTCGATTTCTCTACACAAGGAAGAAAGGGGAAGGCGGAAGTGCGCCACACTTTGAGCCCCGAGGCTTAACTTTCAAGCTCTTCGGCAACAATTTCAAGGGCCGAAACCCGGCCGTCGGTCGGTCGCTTCCGGCCGGGTCGGAAGGTCACCGGAATGTTGACGTACACCTCAGGCTCTCCTGTCGCGCTCTTTTCGACATAGGTTCGCAACGCGGAGAGATTGTCGCGGTTTGAAAATGAGCGCTGGTGGCAGAAGTACTCGCGACCTTCTTGGTCGTAGGCAACCCCGAACTCCTGAGAACTCTTATCCGGCAGGATGTTCCAGAGCTTTAAAAGCCCGCTGACTCGAGTGGCGGCCGCTCGCTTGGTCTTCTTCTTCTTCTGTTTCTTTCCCGGGGTTCTGACCGGAATTTCGTCGTCGTCGGCCGACTCAGACTCTGCGGCCGGAGATTTCTGACCAGTCTTCTTGGCTGTCGACTTCTTGGTGGCTTTTCGCTCGTCGCGATCGCGCTCCTCGGATTGGGAGGTGTCTCGCTCCTGACTCGCCGTTTTCCCTTCAACCTCGGTAGCCTCGGTTGTCTTCGCAGGAGACGGCGACAAGAGCGAGAAGACGTCGACGGTGTCCTCGTCGGGGTCGTTTGAACTCTTACCCTTTTGCGAGGAGAGCCGACGCCGCTTGATTTCTGCCGCCTTCTCGCGCGTCTTTTCGTCCGGCTCTTCGAAGTCGAAAAAGCTCGGGTCCGCTTCCTTGGCGGCTTGGCTCCTCTGGGGCGGAGTCGACTCCGATTTCGTCTTCGGTTGAGAGCGCTCTCGCACCCGCACCTTCTGGTGCGGCCCACGATTGTCCTCGTCGTCGATAAGCCAATCTTCGGTCTCTACCTGG
>CAYZYD010000153.1:0-8264 GCA_964482505.1 uncultured Planctomycetia bacterium
GTTTTGGAAGGCCCCTCGACCAACACTTCGACCGTCGTGCCCAGTCTCGCCTCGTTACGCTTTTGGGCGTCGTTGAGGATCGCCGCGAGGATGGCGTTATTACGCTCTTTCTTGACCGCCTCGGGAACATCGTCGGGAATCCGGTGCGAGACCGTGCCCGGCCGAGGCGAATACTTAAAGACGTAGCCGTGATCGAAACCGACCTCGCGCACGAGCGACAACGACGCTTCGAACTCGGCGTCGGTCTCGCCGGGAAATCCGACGATAAAGTCGGTCGCGAGCGCAAAACCCGCGATGCGATCGCGGAGTTTATCGACCACTCGAAGATAGAAATCGCGATCGTAGGTACGCTTCATCCGAGCGAGACAGGAGTCGGAACCCGATTGAACCGGAAGGTGAAGGTACTCGCACGCCTTCTCGCAGGTCGCCATCGCTTCGATGAGTTTGGGACGCATGTAACGGGGATGGCTCGTAATGAAACGCACGCGCTCGATCCCAGCGATCTCTTCGATTCCGTAGAGGAGAGTGTGCAACCCGATGCCGTCCCCGAGCCGCTTTCCGTAAGAGTTCACGGTCTGACCGAGCAGAGTGACTTCGCGGACCCCATCCGAAGCGAGGTTTCTGATTTCGTCGAGGATGACTTCGGGGGGACGCGAGATCTCCTTCCCTCGAGTTTTGGGAACGATGCAGTAGGAACAGACCATATCGCAGCCCCGCATGATCGAGACGTAGGCTTGAGCCGGGGTCGGTCCAAAGTTTCGCCGACGCATAAACTCAAAGCCCGAGTCGAGCTCGGTGGCGACAATCGGTTCGCGCTCGCCGCGCGCCTCGCGAATCAACTGAGGAAGACGGTGAAACTCCCGGGTACCCACAATCATATCGACGTGCGGCAACCGCTTGAGCAAACTCGACTCGTGGTGTTGAGCGATACAGCCCGTGAGCGCGATGACGAGTTCGGGATCGCGCTTCTTGCGCTCCCGAAAACTACCGAGTCGGGAGTAGACGCGGTCTTCAGCCTTCTCGCGGATCGAGCAGGTGTTGTAGACGATCACCCCCGCGTCGTCGACTTGGTGGGTCAGCGCGTAACCCTGATCGCTGAGTGCTTCGACCATCAGCTCAGAATCGAGCTTGTTCATCTGACAGCCAAAGACTTCGAAATAGACGCGCTTCTCTTTGGGCACGCTCGCCGCGTCGCGGTCGAGGGCCATCGCATAGGGGGTCTTCAAGGTGCACTCTCTCGGGAGTCAGCCGCTATTGGGTCGAGCGATTGGGTCGAGGTTTACGAGACCTGCCAAGGGGTGAGGTAGGAAGCGGGAAGCGACGAGCAGATCGGGGTCACGCCGACCCGCGATTCGGGGAGATCCTCGTAAGGCTGAGTCTTCTCCAGCTTCGGACTCGGAGGCCGAAAGTTACCCCTTGAAGTGCGGGTTCGCAACCCGAGACCGCTTCGAGCCGGGGAGCGAAGTATCGTCGCCATGGTCGCTTGCTGCGTGTCAGCTCGGTTCGTTGAGCTTCTTCTCGAGTGCCTCGACGCGCGCTTCGAGCGCATCGAAGTCCTCCCGGCGGACCACCTGGAGATAGTTCATCAGGCTCTGAAACTGCTCGCTCAACCGGTCGCCGATCCGGCTCTCTTCTTCTTCGCCGCGCTTGACCCACTCTGAGAGGACCTTTTCGCCCTGCTCTCGGGTCAAGTCGCCGCGGTCGATCATCCCTTGCACGATACCGGAGATCTTCTCGCTCGCGAAACTAAACACACCGAGGCCGGCGAGCATGGCATTACGCATCGGATCCAAGGATCCACTCCTTTCGAGTTGTGAATAAACGTCGCGACGATTGGGCGTCGCGGTCCGAGGCCTTGAGTGTAACCGAGATTTGGGGGGACGAGACCTCGACTTGCCCCCAACCAAAAAAACGAGCCCGCGGGCCAGCGGGCTCGTTTTGAGGAGGTAAGAGATTGGGACAGTTTAGGCTGTGCTCTCGAGACCGAAAGGCAACCGCGGGGCCCGCCCAGGACCCCTCTCGCTGACCTTCTGAGCCCCCGCTCGCCCGCCCCGCCCGGCAACATTTACCGAGTCCTGGCGACTCTTCCCGTTTGACCCGACTCGATTCGCGCGCCCGCAGTCGAAGTCGGGTCGGTCCTTATCGAGCTGCCAGTCGGTCTGACTTGAAGAGGGAGATTATTGCGGACGCTGCGAGCGGGTCAGGCAGGTGGCGCGGCGATCGTCTCGAGCTGGTCGAGGGCACGCTCGAGTCGGTCCGGGGTCAGACCAAAACCAACGCGAACGTGGTCCTTGAGTCCAAAGAACCGACCTGGCGTGAGATTGACCCCGACTCTGAGCGCGTGAGATCGGTAGTGATCCCCATCGCTGTAACCCGGGGGTACGCGTGGATAGCAGACGATCCCGGCGTCGGGCAGGACGAGATCCCAGCCGAGTTGGGCCACCCGCGCTTCGAGCACGGCGTAGGCACGTTCCCGCAGGTTCCGGGCTCGGCGCTCGAGTCGAGCGAGAGAGGGGAAGGCTCTCATGAAGATCTCATCGACGATCGCCGGGTTGTGAACCGTTGTCGCGTCGAGTATCGCTCTCGCCTCGCGCACCCGCTCGGGCGGCGCGAATCCCCAACCCACGCGCAGCGCGGAGAGTCCGTGCACCTTGTTCGGTCCCGCGACCGCAAGGATGCGGTCGTGTCGAAGCGCGAGGGTCGGGGGTTCGGGGTGAATAAAAGGGCGGTACATCTCATCGACGAGTAGCTCGACATCAAAACGGTCGACAAGCTCGACGAGCCCACCCACTTCGGCTTCGGTGAGACGAGTACCGGTCGGGTTGTGCGGTTCGGTCAGCAAGATGAGTCGCGCCCCCGTCGACCGTACGAGCGTCTCGAGTCGATCAAGGTCGACCCGAAACCCGGTATCGGGACGACGCACGTAAGGGACACATTGGACGCCGAGAAATCTCAGCGAGTCGACGAGACAGGAATACCCCGGAACTTCGAAGAGTACTACGTCCCCTGACTCGACCCGACTGGCGGCCAAACAGAAGTGGGCGTGCGTGGTCGAAGTGCCCCAGAAGATGCGATCCGTCGCAACTCCGTACTTCGAGGAGAGCGCCGTGAAGATCGAGTCGGGGCCGTATGGCGTGAAATCGAAGAGCGGAAGTTCCGCCGGATTGACGCCGATGTCACTCCAGTCGACCGGAGGCACCGCGCTCTGGGTGAGCGGATACTCACCAGCACGGCCCTGCGCCTTCGCCCAGACCATGTAGGGGATCTCTGCGACCATGGGTAAGCGCCTCCACCCAAGTCCGTCTACTTGAGCAGGCTCCGGACCGCGTCGCGCTCTTCCTCGAGTTCGCGGATGGTGACTTTCAACTTCTCGATTCCGAAGTCTGAGTGCTCGATTCCGTCGACAATCTTCGGGTTTGAGCCGTCTGATCGCACCGGGTAACTGAAGATCAGCCCTTCGGGCACGTCGTATTCTCCCTGCGAACGGCAGCAGACCGAGAAGAACTCATCACCCTGAGTCGGCCGGGTCAAGTTGACCACAGTATCGACGAGTGCGTTAGCCGCCGAAGCCGCGGAAGAGGCGCCGCGAGCTTGAATGATCGCAGCCCCTCGCTTTTGAACCGTAGTCAGAAACTCGCCTTCGAGCCAGGCGCGATCGGAGATGACCTCGGTCACGGGCGAACCTCCGATGCTCGCGTTTTCAAAGTCGGGATACATGGTCGGGGAGTGGTTGCCCCAGACCGCGAGCCTCTGGACGTCAGGGGTGGGTCGTCCGGACTTTTGCGCCAATTGACTGACCGCCCGGTTTTCATCGAGCATGGTCATCGCGAAGAAATTCTCGGGCTTGAGGTTGGGAGCCGAGTGCATCGCGATGAGCGCATTGGTATTACAGGGATTGCCGACGACGACGACGCGGCAGTCGGGCTTCGCCGAGCGATTGAGACTCGCGCCCTGCGCCGTAAAGATCCCCCCGTTGATATTGAGAAGGTCCGCGCGCTCCATGCCCTTTTTCCGCGGAGCCGCTCCGACCAGCAGGGCCCAGTCCACGTCGCCAAAACCGGTGTCGGCGTCGGCGGTCGTGTTGACCGAGAGCAGTTGCGGGAAGGCGCAATCGTCGAGCTCCATCTGGACCCCGGTCAGTGCGGGCAGCGCGGGCTCGATCTCGAGCAGCGAGAGATGGACTCCCGTGTCCGGTCCGAACATCTGCCCCGACGCAATCCGAAACAAGAGGGCGTATCCGATCTGACCAGCGGCGCCAGTCACCGCGACGCGTACCGACTTGGAGCTCATAAATTCCTCTTTCTTCGAGCGCTTGCTAGACCAGCCCACCCAGAGCGAACCGGGAGATACCCGATCTCCTCAGCCTCGGCCAAGAAGAGACGAGCCAAGAAGAGACGAGTAAGCCTGATGAGTGAGTGGCTGGCAAGATGAGGTTGTGGTTTGAACGGGCTAGCAACCTGGACCGCGTAGCGAGTGGTCGTGATGCTTTCGCAACCGAGCAGGAGAAACGAATTCGAGCGCAGGCGACCTGTCAGGCGACGGTGATCGGATCCGTTGTTTGACGCCGTCAGCGGGCGTCTTGTGTCCTCGCAGTTGCTGCGATCTTGGCCGAGGAACTACGAGATACTTGAGTTGAGCCGATTGGTCAAATGCCCGAGCGGGAATAGCCGCCGATTTCCTCGAGCGCCTCAGCCCGCGCCATCCGCTCGAGTTCAAGCCGGCGACGGCGGCGCTGAAAATAGAAACCGATGGCGCAGACGAGAGCGAGAAGCGTAAAGGGCTGTACGAATTGGAGAAGATAGCGAAACAGATTGAATCCTCGAGCGAGCTCCGCTCGCCACGCTTCGTGGATCTCCTCCAGCGACTCACCCGTCGCACGCTCGATCGCCAAGGGCAGGGGAATCGCCTCGAGTTCGGGGCTGAGGATCTCAGCATGGATCTGGGGACCGTAGCGACGGGAGAGAAACCGAACGAAACTGTAGGACTGCCGGTAGAAAATATTGACGCGGTAGGGATTGCCGCGGGCAAAGCCGGCGATCTCGGTCACGGGGAGAAGATCCCCCTTGTGTGCCCAGAGCGCGAGTGTCTCCTCGTGTTTGCTCTCGATCGATTCGTGGCTCAACTCCTGGGCGAGCCCTTCGTGGTACCAGCGCGGCGTTTTCGCTCGAGCAAAGCCGATGACGATGTGGACGAGCTCATGAACGAGCGTCTGGCTGTACCGGAGCGGATCCGCCTCGCGACTCGCACCGTCGATAACGACGAGTGAGTCCGCGGGGAAAGCGACGGCTCGCACGCCGAGGTGCGGACGCTTGCCGGCGTAACCGATCATGAACCGTTTGAAGACGCCTCGATTCTGGCAGTAGACGAGGATGACGGGTCGCTTCGTATCCACTTTGAGTGTCTGACCGATCTCGACGAGTGTCGAATCGATAAAGGCGTAGAGATCGGGGCCGGGCTCGGCGCCTTGATTTGCCCAACCCACCCTACCCACCCAATTGAGATCGTAATTTTGTGACTTGAGAAACTCAGTGACCCGGGGGCTTACTCGAGCCCGGTCAGGATCGGTCGCGTGGGCGGAAGAGATTGTGCCGCCGCTGAGCAGCATGCAGACGACGAGCGCGAGCTGGCGGGTCGTTCGAAAGAGGAGGAGAGAGTTCAAGGCGGGCCTACAGTTCCCAAGGGGCAAGAGATGCAGTCAGAGCCCGATATTGTCAGGAGTCGTTTTCAGGACGCAAGCCGCGACTCTCAAGATCCTCAAACAAAAGAGAATGCGGGAGGACGCCCGATTTGGACATCTTCCCGCATGAATCCACCCTCTCCCCGAGCACCCGCCCGAGAACATGATGGTTGAGGCCGGTGATAATTCACCCGCCTCGAGTCGAACGCACTCTTATTAACGAACCACTAGGACTCCGAGAGGGCGGCGACGAGGCAGCCTTTGGAGACGCTGTAGAGCGGGTCATCCGCGAGCCGAATCTCCTTGACCTCGATCGGGAAGTTCACGCTCTTGAACTCGTCTTTGAAGATGTCGATGAAACCGGGAACCATCGAAGTTCCTCCCGCGGTCACGATCGAGATCGCCCCCGGGAATTGTGGCATTCCTTCGGAGCTCTCAAACCGAGTCTTGATGTTCTCGAGGGTGTAGGAAATCAGGTTGCGGTAGTAGATCTCAACCGCCTCCTCCTCGCGCGAGCGCGGGTTCTGGAGGTTATCGACCTTCTCCTTGATGCTCGTGGCTCTCGAGGTGCTGATTCCGAGGACCTTCGCCACGTTGCGATCGATCCAATCACCCCCGCGAGTCGTTGAGAAGCTCAAGGCTGGAATCGATTTGTAAGAGACGCAGATGTTGAACATCCCGCCCCCACAAGAGATTCCGATACCCGTGAAGTCATCCTCGGCGAGCTCGGCAAAGACTACCGCGTGTCCTTCGACGAGTGGCTTCGGCGTATAGCCGAGGCCCTTGAGAAGCCCACTAAAGACGCCCTGGTGGTAAATGACGTTCATGTCGGCGTCGATCGGCTCCGCCGGAACCGAGTAGTAACAGATCTCCCCTTCGGCCTTGGGATCTCCGAGCAATTGGTGCAGAAGCATCTTCTCGATCGGCATTGCGTCGGCCTCGTCGGGACTGATCATCCCGTCTTTCATCGGCCGGCGAGTGGAGCGGTTGAAGATATTGGCGAGCTCGAACGCCGGGTCTCCCACCACCACCATTTTGCCGTTGACGACCACGTACTGAACGTTGAGTCGAGTCAACATGTTCTTGGTGTAGTCGTCCGCTTCGATATCGATAAATGCGTTGCGCTGAATCTGAATAGCCACGTCACCCGTCGGTTCGGACACTGCACTCACTAGGTTGGCAGTCCCCACGTCAAGTCCCCGACCCAAGATGACCTGACTCGAAGCCGGTGCTGCGACGCTCAGCTCACTTGAACTTTCCGCTGCGCGGTCAGCGAACTCCTCGCCTGTCATGATAGTAACCTCCTACTACAGTTTCTTGCTGCTCAGGTCGCCAAGGTTGACACACCGACAAACGACCAGATTAGTTGCCCTTCTTGAGATTCTTGAGCTTCTCCAGGCTGGACCCAACTCCTTTGGCCTGAGATTTTTTTACTACGACTTTTTCGAGATTCGATTCGACGCCCGTGGAGGCGTTCTCAGCATTCTTGAGCAACACCTCGATGGCCGCCTCATCGGTCTGATCAGGATCGTGGATCGCCGCCGCTCCCCCACCCGATCGCATTCCCCGGGCCAGACTCTCGATACTCTTCTGAAGCTTTCCGAGATCGCCGGAAGAGGGTTGCGCGTCTTGCTGCATGTCCTTTAAAGCCGTCTTGACGGCTTCCGCCAGCGCCTCTTTTGAATTCTCGCTCGAGCTCGATTCGAGCGCTTGAGCTCTATTCTCAAGCTCGACCTCTTTGCTTTGAATCTCACGCAGTTTCGATTCGAGCTGCTGACCCTGTTCTTTGAGGAGCTGCTCCTGCGATCTCAATTTGCTCTCGAGATCTTGAAGGGCCGACTCCTTTAACTTGAGCTCGTGAAAGAGCTCTTGGGCCCGGCTGATCTCGGCTCGCTCGCGCGCAATTGCTTGCTCTCGCTCGGTGAGGATCGCTTCGCGCTGAGTCATCGCCCCTTGGAGCATCTTCCGCTCCTGCTCCTGGCCTTCGCGGAGCATCTTCATCTGTTCGTCAAACTCGCGTTGGGACTCTTCCCGGATCCGTACCCGCTCCTCCTCGGTGATCTTGCGGCCGGACCGCGCCACCGCAGCTTCGACGGCTTCACGGATCATCCCCTGAATCGCTTCTCGGTCGAGGACCTTAACCCGCTTGAATCCCTTTTTTTGCAAATCGGCGAGGGGGACCTCGGAGGTCGTCCGCTGGATGACTTCTTCAATATTCATATTGTTGGACTGAGTTGTCCCCATAGTGAAGCCGCTTCAATTCGCAAGATAAACCGGGAAACACTCCCGACCGAGCGAGGCCAACGAACCCATATTCTTTGGCTCTTTGTAAGTGAAGTTTAGCATCGGCTCTGTGGCGGCGACAAAAGTCAGAGCGGGCCGATTGCGTCTCGAGCGGGCCCGCTATTCGCTAACGCCAACTTCGAATAACCTTTAGTTCGTGGGCGGCGGGGCGAGATGTGTTCCAAAGCTCGGGCACTTCGGTCTCGGATCCCACGCGTCTCCCGACTCTCGCGCGCCACCAAGGCCCATAATGTTGGGCTTGAGTTGGGGTGATCCGCCCCTAGTCATTCCGCCAGAGCCGGGT
>CAYZYD010000154.1:0-8231 GCA_964482505.1 uncultured Planctomycetia bacterium
CGGCTTGAGCGGGCGATCGACATAGAGGTTGGGGGCTGCACCTGGAGACTGGGGCGGTGCGGGGGGCGTTTCACCAAAATAGCTCGGTTGGAGTTCGAAGTAGCCACAGACCTTCTTGAGAAGCCCCGAGCTCGCGGCCGCTCGGCCGTCGAGGATCTCTTGGACCTGGCCGCGGCGAACCCCGATGCGCGCCTCGAACTCGGTCGTCGTCAAGTTGTGGGGCTGGATAAGAAACCTGAGTTTCTTGGTAACGATATCCGCGTCCAACGTACGCTCCTCTTTCGTCCACCTCCTGATATCGGCGGCTCTCGAGAGAAACTTGCTCGGCGAATTACGAGTGCCTAGGACTCTGACACGGACACCGTGAGATCGGCGTTCGGGAGCGATCGGCTGCTTGCGAAGTTCCGATCATGGGGCAACTTGTAGAGAGGAATCGGCAGCGGCGACCGAATTGCGCAGAGGGGGGCGTCGAGTCGCGCGTCGCGGCTCGCACGGGCCGGGGACTCGGTTTTTTTGGTTGCGAGCCCGGATCAATCGTCGCCATTGACGACTCTCGGCCCAAACTGGCGGAGGAAGGTGACCCCCCTTCCTCCGCTCTCATCATCTATCGGAACGTTATCAGTACTCGCAGCGCAAGTAGAGCGCATTGAGGAAGAGGCCCTCGAGTCGACGCCAGAAGAGTCGAAAGTTGGGATCGTCGGCGAAGAGGATAATCGCCCCGCGACCCTGACGCTCTTCGGCGAGATAGAGTCGACGCGCGAGCTTCGCTTCGTTCTCTTCACTGACGTATCCACTGACGGCGGGCTTTTCGGTAAAGGCGCCGACGTCACCTATATCTCCGCTGAGGGCGAACGAGTTCGTGCCCTGGACGATCGCGTAGACGACCGCGGGCATCCCCATGGCCAAGGGATGGTCGAGGTCGAGGTCGACTTTGTAGATCGCCCCGGGAGCGACCTCGAGCCGTCGGTCGCGACGAATCTCGGCGATTTTGCGGCGCTTCTTCTTCTCCTCCTCGGGCGACTTAGTGGACTCTGCGACTTTGAAGCGGGTCAGACCGAGCCGGCCTTGGCTGATCTCCGCTGCCGACCTCCCGATCGCGATCAGCACTCCACCCTTCTCGATCCAGTTCTTGAGTCGAGTCCGCGCCTTCTCGTCGAGGGCGCGACGAAAACCCCGTCCTTCGGGGAAGACGAGAACCCGGTAGCGCTCGAGTTCGAGCCGGTCAAAATCGTCGAGGTCAAACGCGGTAAAGGGCTCCTTGAGTTTCTGCTCGAGCAAAAACCAGATGGGTCCGTAGGAATTCGACGCGACGCCTTCCCCGGTGGCGACGGCGATCTGCGGCGGAGCGAGCGCGACGGTCTTATCGGACCCGAGATCGATGCCCTCTTCGGTGCGCCCGGTGGGAATGCCGCGAATCGTCACGCGGGATTCGCGAGCGATCTGCTCGAGCTTCTCCTCGAGGTCTTCGGGATTCCCGTAGCGCGGGATCAAGACAACCCCTGAACGATAGGTTCTCCGGTCGATGCGGATCCGCTCGGGGACGAGCCTCACTTGGATCCCAGCGCGGTGGAGTTGGCTCAGCGCCCGTGCACTCGGAAGCCCCGACCACGGGAGCAGGTAGCCGTAGCGACCGTCCCCTTCGAGCTCGCCCGCGTCTGGGGTGACTTCCTTAACGGGAGCACGGCCGACCAGCACGGGCGACTTTGAGTAGTAACACTCGAGTCCGAGCGCAAACGGTAGCGACCAGGCCGAGATGTCGTAGAACCGCACCAGAGGGACCTCGGCCCGAGGTTCGAGCAGAGCCTTGGCCAGTCGCGAAGCCGGCTGCTCGAGCGAGACGATCCAACTGCCCGCCGGCAGCCGCACATCCTCCTGATCGACCCCAAAGTAATCGAAGAGCGATTCGACGCGGACCTCTTCGGTAGTCCGCTCGATCTCGACCCCTTGCTTGAGGAGGAGGTCTATGAGGCTTCGGCCCAGGTATCCCTGTCCGGGCGGGACGATGTACTCGGCCACGCCCGACGTCTTCGGAAGCTCCAGCGCGGACTTTCGAAACTCAAAGTAACTTCTCTCGAGCTCTTGTCGCTTCCGCGCAACCGTCTCAAGCGTCGCTAGCGCCGCCACGTGGTGATGGTGCAACCGATCGCGAAGCGTGAGTATCTCACCATGACGCCGGCGGTACTGAAGACCGGCCCTCGACCCTCCGCCCTGTTCATACGTCATCCCGATCGCGCCGTGCAGACTCGGCCAAGAGTCCCCGTAGCCGGGATAGAAGAGATCGTAGGCCTCTTCGGTGAAGTAGAGCCAACCGAAACGGTCGAACGCTGCCGCGTTACTCTCACCGAAGAGATTTCCCCATCGACGCGTGTGTTCGGGAAAGTTGAGGTTGATCGGCTCCTCGGCCGGAAAGAAGAAGTAGTGAGAGTCGGCCGACATCTCGTGGAAGTCGCCGTGGACGAGAGGCTGCCATCTCAGGTAGTGGACGAGACGCTGTTGCGTTTCGATCTGGCTCTGCCAGGCCCAGTCTCGGTTGAGATCAAAGTAGTAATGGTTGGACCGTCCCCCGGGCCAGGGCTCGCGGTGTTCGCGCGCGGCGGGGTCGGGATTACCCCCCTCTTGGGCGACTTGGTGATACCAGTTGAGGTAGCGCTCGCGTCCGTCGGGATTCAGGAGCGGGTCGAGAATCAGGACGACCTCCTCCCGAATAGTCTGGATCGCCGGCGACTCCCCATCGACGAGTTCGTAGATCGTACGCAGCGCCGCCTCGGTACACGAAGACTCGTTGCCGTGGACGTTGTAGCTAAACCAACACACCGCGGGTTGCTCGAGCAGCAGTGACTCAAGCGTCTCGGGAGAGACGCGTCTCGGGTCGGCGAGTCGCAACTGGTTCGAGCGGATGTTCTCGAGATCCTTGAGATGAACTTCGGAACCGATCACAAGATAGAAGAGCTCGCGGCCACCCGCCGATCGACCGTACGAGACTAAGGTCGCGCGTGGGGATGTCTCAGCCACGTACTGGCAGTAACGCCAGACTTCGTGGTGGGGGGTGAAGCGACTCCCGAGAGGACGACCGAAGAAATCACCCGGTGATTTGAGCTGACCCGCATAAACTTCATCGTGGCGGTAGGGGAATTCCACCTGGGCTTGGAGACGAGCTCCGCCCGCCGACGAGAACCCGCATACGGCGATCGAGAGGGTCAGCCAGTAGCGCAAAAGAGACGGAATTCGGCTCGAGTTTATCGGCAACGGAACTACCATTGAGGACTTCCAGGCTGTCGCCTAAACGTAGGCGAAATGACAAAAGGAATCTGTTATCGCCGGTCCCGACTCGAATTCACCCGATCGACCGACCGTGGCGCGGGCCCTGCGTCGATCGCTCGCCAAAATCGTCGGTCGCGAGCGCGTTTTAACCGACCGGCAGGAGCTCGAGCTCTACGATAGCGATGCGCTCCAAGTTCATCGGCAGGCGCCCCCCGGAGTGGTTATCGTCGAAACGGTAGAGGAGGTTCAAGCCGTCTTGAGAGTGCTCCACGAGCACGAGGTTCCGTTCGTGCCAAGGGGCGCGGGAACCGGCCTTTCAGGAGGTGCGGTGTCGCTCGAGGGCGCTTGGGTCATCGACGGGCACCGACTGAAGAGAATTCTCGAGATCGATCCCGAAGACCGCGTGGCGGTGGTCGAACCCGGCGTGATCAACCGGGAACTCTCGCGTCATACCGCCCCACTCGGGCTGCGCTTCGCTCCCGACCCTTCGAGCCAATCGGTCTGTACGATCGGGGGCAATCTCGCCGAAAACTCCGGCGGCCCCCACTGCTTTCTTCACGGCATGACCACTCGACATGTCAACCGAGTGAAATTTCTGACCAGCGACGCGGAGCTGCGTACGGTCGGAACCCGCACCGGGTCGCTCGACGGCTTCGACTACCGCGGACTCGTAGTCGGTAATGAGGGAACGACGGGGTTTATTGTCGAGACTACGGTCGCGCTGATCCCGGTCCCCCCAGAAGTCAGAACCTACCTCGCCGCCTTTGGTTCGTTGCGCAAAGCCTGTGCTTGCGTTGCCGCGATGATTCAAGCGGGTCTCGAGCCGGCCGCCCTCGAAATCCTCGACCGGCTGACGATTGCTGCCGTCGAAGCTTCGATCTACCGGGCTGGTTACCCACTCGAAGCCGCGGCGGTCTTGCTCATCGAGTGTGAGGGGTTTGCCCCCGTGCTCGATTCGAACGAAGCCGAGGTCGAAGCGATCTGCCGCAAACTCGGTGCGCTAACGTTTGAGAGTGCGAGTAGCGAGGAGGCGCGCCAAAGACTCTGGCGAGGTCGCAAGGGAGCGTTCGGGGCGATGGGTCGGGTCGGTCGGGATCTCTACGTCCTCGGCGGAGTGGTCGCAAGAAAAAGGCTGCCGGAGGTGATCGAAGAGATCCAGGCGGTCGGCGAGCGGTACAAGCTCAAACTCGCTAACGTGTTTCACGCTGGCGACGGCAACTTGCACCCCAATATCTCATTCGACGCGCGCAACTCTGAAGAGACGAGCCGCGTGCTTCGCGCGAGCCATGAGATCCTCGAGATCTGCGTTCGCGCCGGCGGCACTCTGTCGGGAGAACACGGAATCGGAATCGAGAAACGCGAGGCGATGCCTCTCGTCTTATCGAACGAAGACCTCCAAACCCAGCGCGCCGTCAAACGAGCCTTCGACCCCTCGGATCGGGCGAACCCGGGCAAGATCTTTCCGTCGGGTCGACACTGTGTGGAAACCGGGTTCCGAAACCGCGAAGCGCTCTCTCGGATCGAGCGAGTCATCACCTCGAGTTAGCTCGAGATCACCCCAAGTCATGCGGGTTGAGGCGGCGAACCACCCCAAAGCTCCTTTACGACGCCTAAGTCGCTGGTTGAGGCCTCACGCGAATTCACACCTCACCGGGCCGGCGGCATCAGCTCCACTTGAACCGTGCGACGCTCACCGCTCGAAGGGCTGAAGACCTCAACTTCGACCCGTTCGCCCGCTTTGTGATCCGAGAGAATACTGAGCAGATCCTCTTGGGTACGGACCGGGCGATCGTCGACCTTCTCGATGATATCGCCGAAGATGACCTCGCCGCGGGCGTTTTCGCGCAACGGCCGCAGCCCCGCCTTCCCCGCATTCGACCCCTCGGGAATGTCGAAAATCATCACGCCGCGATTGCGACGAAGCTCTCGAATGACCACGCCGAGCCGCGGGGCTCGGATCTCGCCGTACTTGATCAGATCGGGCACAGTGCGACGAACCGTATCGACGGGGATAGCAAAGCCGATTCCGGCCGAGGCGCCGGACGGGCTGTAGATCGCAGTGTTGACACCGATGAGTCGACCGCTCGAGTCGAAGAGCGGCCCGCCCGAGTTGCCGGGGTTGATCGCAGCGTCGGTTTGGATCACGTCGACGATCTGTTGCCCGGCGATCGAGGTGATTTCGCGACCGGTCGCGCTGATAACACCCGTGGTCAAGGTTCGGTCGAGACCAAACGGGTTGCCGATCGCGATGACGTCTTGTCCCACCTCGAGATCGGAAGACTGGCCGATCCGAATCGGGTTGAGCAAGTTTTCGGGTACCTCGACTTTGAGGATCGCGAGGTCTTTGTCGGGGGCGATCCCCATCAAACGAGCGGGATAACTATTCATCGGCTCGTCGAAGTAGACCCGCCCCACGATTCCCCCTCGCCGCGAAACCCGAGCGTTTGCGACGACGTGGTAGTTCGTGACGATGTGCCCCTGCTTATCCCAGACGAAACCGGAACCGGTGCCGACGTTAACCCGCATCGGGGTCGGGTTGAGATAGGACCGGCGCACCTGTTCAGCGGTGACGTGGACAACGCTCGGAGCGCAGCTCTTAAAGAGTTCGATCCGGGCTCGCTCGGCCGGGACGAGCGGACCACGCGGCTCGGGAGTGCGTTCGGCCGCGGCGGGCGTACGATTCTGAGTTCCGTGCAGCCAGACTACACCGAAGAGTGAGATGCCAAAGATGGCGAGAGAGAGGCTCGCTCGATTGAGCCAGTGAGCCTTAGCGGGTTGGGGCGTAACGTCTTGCCATGGCATCGGTATTTCCTTCTAGTAGCACTGCGCGAGGTCGAGTCGTCCGTGACTACTTTACGGCGAGCGTGGGACCCGCCGCAACCAATCGTTCTCAGGATAAACTCGCAGGCAGGATTGTCGCTCGAGGCCGCGCCGCCGCGGGTGTTTGCACGGGAGGAGGGTCGGTGAGACTCGAGCCGCCAGAGTCGGTCGAAGCTGGTCTCAGAGATGCGTTGCGACGGGCCAATGCGAGCGGTAGCCCCCTTTCGCCCTCGGGTCGCTCGACGCGCACACTGCTGGGCCCCGAGCGACCCGAGGGGCGACTCTCAACTCATGGCCTCGACCTGATCGACCTCGACGCCGAAGAGCGTGTCGCCACCGTCGACGCGGGCGTCGCGCTCCGCCCGCTGCTCGACCGACTCAACCGCGAAGGGTTGACCATCGCGAGCCTCGAACCAAAGGGCGTGCTCGAGAGCTGGGGGTTTGGCACTCTCTACGAAGGGACGCTGGGGGGTTACTCCCAAGATCCGCGCGAGCTTCCCAACTGGCCTCGCTTCGGAAGGCTAAGAGACATCACTCTAGGCCTCGAAGCCTTCCGCGGAGACGCGACCCCATTTCGAACGGGTGGCCGCGTGGTCAAAAACGTGACGGGCTACGATCTGACGCGATTTCTAATCGGAGCCCGGGGACAACTCGGCTTGGTTCGGCGGCTCCATCTCAAGCTCACCAATCCGCCACGCCACCGAGTCGATTACCGGAGCGAACCACTCAAGCCCGAGAAGTTGATTCAACGCTTGCGTCAATTGCGACAAACGACCTCTCTCGACCCGCTCGTGAGGGTGACACTCGGGGGCGACGACGCGCGCCTCGAACTCGCGCTGTCGGGGGACACTGCGTGGGTGACCGCTCAGAGCGCAAAGCTCAAGGAGTTCGGAGGGCTCGAGCCCGTCGACCCGATCGAGGTTGAAGAGCGCGAGCTGGGAACGTTTGTCTACGGCGGTTTCCGTGACTGGTGCGAACTGATCGAATCGCAAGGAGAGTGCGACTTGCGGGAAGCTGGGAAGTCGTTTGAGGCGATCTACCCGTTTGCACAGTTCGGTGTGCTTGAGTCGAGAGAACCGGACGCGCTCAGAGATCTGTTTCCTCGGCTCGAAGCCCGCGGATTCTGGCTCGGACCCGAGACGAGGGCTCGGTTCGGTCTCTCCTCTCCCCGCAGCCTCCAACCGATCGAAGCGAGACTTCTCGACAGTTGGGATCCAGAGCGCATTCTCGCGTGGGAAACGAGGCGAGATTGAAACCGCTACCCACCCTCGATGACTGCGTCCACTGCGGCCTCTGCCTCGAGTCCTGCCCGACCTACGCAGTCACGGGGCGCGAAGCCGAATCGCCGAGGGGGCGAATCCAAACGCTTCGCCGATTCATTGAAACAAGCCAGCGCCCGAGTCGTCGCCTGAGCGAGGCACTCGATACCTGTCTCATCTGCCGCGCGTGCGAGACGAGTTGTCCGGCCGGGATCTCGATGGATGGCATGATGTCGGAATATCGATCCACCCCGAACCGCGGTTCCTTTCGCGACGCGCTCGAGCGATTCTTCCTCGAAGAGATCATCGAGCACCCGGATCGCCTCGCACAGGTCGACCGGCTCACTCGTTGGGTCGCACCACTCCTCACGCAGTTGCGAATCAACTTCGGGCAGCCGTCGGTACAGCGACTCAGACGCAACCGGTCCGTAGCGCTCCACGATGTGTCTCGGCCCCGGGACACGCGACGGACTCGAGCCTATTATCTTCGCGGTTGCGTAGCTGACTTCTGGTTTCGCGATCAGCGAAGCGAGGCGACCGAACTCCTCAGAGGGTGCGGAGTCGAAGTGGTCGCTTCGCGGTCGGGTTGCTGCGGAGCTCTCCACCGACACGCGGGACTCATCGACCGCTCGCAAGAGTTGAGTCAGGCGCTCTGGGAGTCGTTTTCAAGTTCGGGGGCGGAGTGGTTCGTGGTCGACTCGGCCGGTTGCGCGGGGCGCTTCGGGAAGCTCCGGCAGTTCGAGCGGAACAAGTTGTGACGACGACCGAACTCCTCGCCAAACTCAATTGGCGTCCTCCCCCGGCACCCCTCAGCGAGAGTTGGACCCTCGCCCCCGCTTGTCACTACGAGCCGGGTGGCATCTCGACCCCTGAGCTGCTCGCACTTCTTCG
>CAYZYD010000155.1:0-8170 GCA_964482505.1 uncultured Planctomycetia bacterium
GCGGCAACTGTTGCCTTCCGAGCGCGCGGGCGAGCGTCGGAGCTGGTCGTGAATCCCCTCCGATGTACCTTCGGTCACGATCCCGCGAGCCGGACTGCGGTAGCGAATCTTGTAAATTCGGTCCCCGCTCCCTTCGAGCAAGAGCTGTCGCATCGCCTTGGTATAGCGCGACAGAGGTCGCTTGATGTCATACCCGTGATCGAGGAAGGCGCGCTCGACAACTTTGCGGACTCGACCCTTTGCATGACCGATCCATCGCCCGATCGAATGATCCATAGCCCCTTGGAAGAGCGGCTTCTTCGGTTGGTTGAAGAGGAGGTCGAGATCGACCATTCGCTCTTTGCCGAGGCCGTGGCATTCGGGACAGGCCCCGGAGTGGTGATTGAACGAGAAAAGCCTCGGACTCAGCGGCTCGCGGAGTTGAAAGTGCCCGTCGGGACAAGCCGGGAGTTCGGTAAAACGGAGGGCGCCTGATTTCCCGCGTACGAGCGCCGAGGCGCGACCGCCACCCCAACGGTAGGCGGTCTCGAGACTCTCGGCGATGCGACTCCGGCCCACCTTCCCCGGAACGAGGCGGTCGACCACGAGTTCGACTTCGGCCGATTCGGACCCCTCGAACTCATCAATTCGACGCTCTTCACCATCGACGAGTAGACGCACGAAACCCTCGCGTCGCCACTCGGCGAGTTGGGCGAGGAGTGTTTCAGACTCGCGAGGCGGCGCTAAGACGTAGACCTTTTCACCGGCTAGGCTCGATTCAATCTCGCGCGCGGCACGGGTGGGGGTTGTCGCCTCAAGCCGCGCTCCGCATTCGGGGCAGTGCGGTCTGCCGACGCGAGCGAAGAGCACTCGAAAGTAATCGTAGATTTCGGTTGAAGTGGCGACGGTAGAACGCGGACTGGTCGACCGGTTCTTCTGATCGATCGCGATCGCCGGAGCGATGCCCTCGACCGCGTCGACGTCGGCTCGCTGCATACGCCCGAGAAAGCGGCGGGCATAGGTCGAGAGGCTCTCGACGTAGCGTCGTTGCCCCTCGGCGAACAAAATGTCAAACGAGAGCGTGCTCTTACCCGAGCCCGAAGGCCCCGTCACCACCGTGAGTTGATTCCGGGGAATTGCGATGTCGATGTTCTTGAGGTTGTGTTCCCGGGCTCCGCGAATCAGAAACTCGTCGGTGGGATCCTGCGAACTGCCACCGCGCTTCTTCCCCTTTTGAAAACTCGAGGCCCGCTTGGGGGGATCGAAAATCGAGGCGAGCGCGGCACCGGTGGGAGTTTTCTTTTGGGCGATCTGCTTCGGCGTCCCGGTCCCGACAATCTTACCTCCGAACTCCCCACCCTCAGGGCCGACGTCGATAACGTAGTCCGCAACTTTGACCACGTCCAAGTTATGTTCGATGACGATGACCGAGTTTCCATTTTCGACGAGGCGCTGAAGTGTTTCGAGCAACCGTTCGATGTCTTCAAAGTGCAGCCCCGTCGTCGGCTCGTCGAGCAGGTAGAGCGTGCGTCCCGTAGCTGACTTTCGCAGCTCGTGCGCGAGCTTGACGCGCTGAGCCTCTCCGCCGGACAGCGTCGTACTCGTCTGGCCAAGCCGGATGTAGCCGAGACCGACGTCGACGAGCGTTTCGAGCGTCTTGAAGATCTTTGGGTGGTCGCGGAAGAACTCACTGGCCTCGTCGATCGGCATCTCGAGGACATCGTAGATACTCTTTCCGCGGTAGGTCACCTCGAGCGTCTCGGCGTTGTAACGCTTGCCGCTGCACTCTTCGCAGGGGATCTCGACATTGGCAAGAAATTGCATCGGGACCACGATCACCCCCGCACCCCCGCAATTCTCACAACGCCCACCTTTGACATTGAACGAAAACCGGCTCTTTGAGTAACCACGCGCCTTCGCCTCGGGGGTGATCTCGTAGAGCAGCCGGATCTCGTCGAAGACTTTGGTGTAGGTGCCGGGGTTGGAGCGAGGGGTTCGACCGATCGGGCTCTGATCGATCTGAATCACTTTGTCGAATAGGTCGAGGCCGTCGATGCGGTCGTGTTTGCCTGGAGTGGGCGCGAGAAGCTCGAGATGCCGAGCGACCGCGCGGTAGAGAGTCTCCTCGATGAGCGAGGATTTGCCCGAACCCGAGACCCCCGTGACCGCGACGAACACCCCGGTCGGGATGTCGACGGCTACACGCTTGAGGTTGTGGTGCCGGGCTCCGCGAATCCGCAGCCAATCTCGCGGCTCTCGATAACGGTCCGGAAGCTCGATTTGCCGGCGACCTGAGAGGTACTCAGCCGTGATCGAGCGCTCGGCGTCACGAATCTTCGTCACTGAGCCGGCCGCGACGACTTCACCCCCGTGGACTCCAGCTCGGGGACCGATATCGACCACGTAGTCCGCGGCCCGAATGGTCTCTTCGTCATGCTCGACCACGATGACGGTGTTGCCGAGATCGCGAAGCTCGCGCAGTGTTTCGAGCATGGCGAGATTGTCGCGCTGGTGGAGACCAATCGAGGGCTCATCGAGTACGTAGAGAACCCCGCGCAAACCCGAACCGAGTTGCGAGGCGAGCCGAATGCGCTGCGCCTCGCCCCCCGAGAGGGTATCCGCCGATCGCGCGAGCGAGAGATAACCGAGTCCGACGCGGCTCATGAACTTGAGTCGAGATCGAATCTCTCGCAAGATCGGATCGGCGACGACTTCAAGTCCCGCCCCAAATTCGAGCTCTGCAAATCGAGCCTGCGCTTCATCGACGGTCTCGCGTGTGATCTCGCCGATGCTCAAGCCGTCGATCGATATGGCGAGCGCTTCGGTACGGAGACGACTTCCGTCGCAATCGGGACAGGTGCCTTCGACGAGCCAGCGCTCGGCCGTCTTGGCGGACCCTTTGCGAAGCTTCTCCTCCATCGAAGGGACGAGTCCGGGCCACGGCTGAGTCGCTCGCCGCTTAGAACCGCGCCTTTTCTTGCGTCGATCTCGGTGGAACCGACGAGTGCGTCTTTCGAGATCGAGTAGCGTGGCCGACCGTTTGATATCGCCGAAGAGAACTCGATTCTGGATCTCGGGGTCGAGCGCCTCCCAAGGCTGTTCGAGTTCGATCTCCTCGCGCCCGGCCCAGCTTTCGAGTTCGTCCCAATTGCGTCCGCTGTGTCGAAACACTCCGCTGCGCGTGAGTGTACTCAAGGCACCTTCAGCAAGCGTGAGTTGTGGTTCGACGATCAAGGCGTCCAAGTCGAGTGTTTTGGCTCGACCTAACCCATCGCAGCGAGGACAGGCGCCGTGCGGCGAGTTAAACGAGAATAGTCGCGGCTCAATCTCGGGCAAACTGATGTCGCAGTTGGGGCAGGCAAAGCGCGCGCTCTTCAGGTGCGCTTCCCCGTCGACCACGAGGCTGATCAACCCCCCTCCGAGTTCGATCGACTTCTCGACCGACTCGGCGAAACGGGTCCGGCGGCTCGGGTCGAGCTTGAGTCGATCGTAGACAACTTCGATCGTGTGGCGTTCGTAACGCTTGAGGACGATCTCTTCGTCGAGCCGGCGCACCTCACCGTCAACGCGTACCCGCACAAACCCCTGTTCACGCAGCTCGCTGAGCTCCTTGCGATACTCCCCCTTGCGATCGAGGACGATCGGCGCGCAGACGAGTAAATCGACGCCTTCCCATTCGAGGAAGGCGGCGTCGACGATCTGGTCGACCGTTTGACTCTCGATCGGAGCCCGGCAATTGGGGCAGTGCGGCGCTCCGAGTCTTGAGAAGAGGAGCCGCAGATAATCGTAAATCTCGGTGATCGTCCCGACTGTCGAACGAGGATTACGCGAGATAGTCTTCTGATCGATGCTGATGGTCGGACTCAAGCCCTCGACGTGTTCGACGCGGGGTCGATCGAGCCGGCCGAGATACTGACGAGCGTACGGAGAGAGGCTTTCGACAAATCGTCGCTGCCCCTCACGATAAATAATGTCAAATGCGAGCGAAGACTTACCCGACCCCGAGAGGCCAGTAACCACGGTCAGGCAATTGCGTGGAATTTCGATATCGATCGACTTGAGATTGTGCTCTGAAGCTCCCCGAACGACGATGTGATCCGACACTTGTGTGGGTCCTCTAATGGGCAGACGGAATCTTGGGTCCGAGGGTTCAGCGCAGAGAAGGCACTCTCGACGACACTACGAGGAAGGACCCTAGCAAACTGAAGTGTAGCCCGGAAGCCCGAAACATTAGCTCAAAGTTAAGTTATGAAACTGAAACGGCTCCACTGGTGGCCACTAAGCCAAGGGAACAAAAGAAGTCAACCGTTCGCGTGGGGCATGACGACAACCAAGACTCGGGGAACAGTAACCTCTTGAATGCTGGCTGGGCAAAGCTCTCGGGTGATCTGGGCAAATGCCGGTGTCGCGCTATCCCGGATGTTCGGGTCCGCCGGCTCGAACTCGTTCGAGCAGGGTAGCGTGAACGCTCGGCGATCCCGCGACGATACTCTGTCCGTACAGATAATCAGTCCCCCCGGCGACGTCGGTGACGATTCCCCCCGCTTCGGTGACAAGGAGTGAGCCGGCGGCGACGTCGTGGGGTTTGAGATAGTATTCCCAGTAGCCGTCAAAGATTCCCTGCGCCGTAAAGGCGAGGTCGAGCGCCGCGGATCCTCCGCGTCTCACTTCTCGGGCCTCGCTCAGGAGTTGGCCGAAGAGTTCGAGGGCTCCATGCTCAAGCTCGAGCCGCTCGTAGGAAAACCCGGTAGCGAGCAGCGCGAAGGCGAGTTCATTCGAAGCGACTCGAAGTGGTTGACCGCTTTCGTAGGCGCCCACCCCGCGCACGGCCCAGTAGGTTCGCTCAAGACTGGGTGCAGCTACCACGGCTACTTGAGAGACCCCGTCGATCCAGAGCGCGATCGAAGCGGCGTAAAGAGGATGTCCATGCCGAAAGTTGGTGGTGCCATCGAGCGGATCGACGATCCAGACTCTTCCCTTCCCCGTTCCGGTGAGCCCCGACTCTTCGGCGAGAAGACTATCTGACGGAAAGGCGGCTCGAAGGCGTTGCTCGATCGCGGCCTCGGCTTCAAGATCCGCCGAGGTGACAAGGTCTCGCTGTCCTTTGTGTTCATGCGTCATGGATCCGAGGCGTCGGTACCAAGCTCGCAAGACTTCGCAGGCTGCTTCGGCGGCTTGAAGGGCGGTATCGAGTTCGAGACGAAACGGCTGATCCGAGATGGCGTTCCTTCTCACATCGAGGGCTTGCCTGAGCTCCTGCTCGGTTACGACCGGTCGTCCTCTTGAGAGGCGTTGAGCAGCGCGACCCCTCGGGATAGGTATTCTGAGAGTGCGTAATCTATGACTCGACGGCAGAGCTGGGGAAACTCGAGGCCCGCCGCGGCGGCGCACTTGGGGAAGAGACTTTCGCGCGAAAGCCCCGGAACGGTTTGAGATTCCAGGACCACCGGCCCGTCGGCGCTGAGGATCACGTCGGTTCGACTCAGCCCTCCGAGATCCAGCTCGCGGTGGATGGTCGCACCGAGATCGGCCAAGTGGGCTTCGAGTTCCGCATCGAGCGGAGCCGGCACGACCTCTTTGGCTTTGCTCGGATCGTACTTTGACTCGGTGTCAAAAAACCCCGTACCCGTCAGTGGTTCGATTTCGACAATCGGCAGGACCTCGGGCGACTCACCTGCTCGAGTGCCGAGGCAGGCGATCGAGACTTCTCGACCTCGGATGAACTGCTCGACGAGAACCGAATTAGATTGTGAAAGCGATTCGTCGAGTCGGGCTTCGAGGCTCTCTGAATCCGCCGCTATGGCAACGCCGACCGACGACCCCGAATCGTTGGGTTTAACGATGACGGGAAAGCCGAGCTCGACCGAGATCTCGGTCAGTATGGCGTTGGGGTTGGTCTGCCAATCGGCAAGAGTGACGAGCCCTCCCGGCGCGATGTCGTAGCCGAGCTCTGCAACCCGCTCCCGAAAAGTCATTTTGTTATGGGTGATCGCGCTGCCCTGAACCCCAGCCCCGGTGAAGGGTCGACCGAGAAGCGTGAGGAGGCCCTGAAGCGTACCGTCCTCGCCCGGACCGCCGTGGAGACAGTTGAAGACAACGCCGAGTCCACCCGAAAGCAATTCGCCGCACGCCTTGATCGGAGATAAGGGCTCCCCGTCGGCCTCGATCGCGTCGGTCCCCTCGGGCAAGATCACCCAGCCCTCGGCGTCCCAGCGGACTGGGACAACCACGAGTCCAGTCGACCGTAAACCTGGAATGACCTGGCGAGCCGACGCGATCGAAATGGACCGCTCCTCCCAGTAACCACCAAATAGACAAGCCACTCGGGAAGGATTCATCGGTCGTTACCTCTCTGAAATTTCAGGTCAGCCGCTGGGTCAAATAGGTGGCAAAACTCTCGAACTGCTCCGCCATTGTCTCGTTGACGAATGATAACCGTTTGAATCGTTCAATTCCCCCCTGAGCTCGTCGTAAACACTCAGCCTCGGCGTAGTCGATCGCCCCACAATCTCGGAACGTTTGTATAGCCCGTTCGACCATCGCGCCTGAGGTCGATTCGCGAGATTCGCGGTGAATGCTCACTAGCTCGCTCCTCGACTCTTCGCTGAGCTGGCCTCGCTCGAGAGCGAAAGCGTAGAGAATGCTCGGCTTCCCCTCGCGAACGTCACTGCCAATCTCGCCTCGACCCTTCCCTCGAGTCAAGTCGAGAAGATCGTCCTTGATCTGGAAAGCGGGTCCAAGCCAGCGGCCGACCTCCCACTGACGCTCGCGATCATGTCCGAACCCCGAGATCAATCCGGGCACCACCCAAGCTAGAGCGAGATAGTAACCGGTCTTTTTCTGGATGATCTCGTCGTAAGTGGCGAGATCAAAGTCAGCCTGGCCGCGGTTCTCGATATCGAGGGCTTGGCCTTCCACAGTGATCCGAAACACCTGGGCAAAGGCCTCGACCAGAGCGGTTCGGTGCTCGGGTTTCACGTCGAGGCGAGCCAGGCAGAGGAAGAGCTCGGCGGCAAGCAAGTCAGAAGCGTTTAAAGCCTTATCGATGCCAATCTTAGACCACAGGGTAGGCAGGTTGCGACGAATCCGATCTCCGTCTTCGATATCGTCATGAATCAGCAGGACGTTGTGTAGTAGCTCGAGGCACAGTGCGAGGTTAAGACTCAAGCGGCGATCTATTGCCGCCGCTTCGGCCACCCAGAGCATCAAGCCAGGCCGAAGTCGCTTTCCCCCCGACTCGAGTTGGTAGCGAACCGCCTCGGTGAGAGAGTCAGGCCCCGTCAGATCATTCACCGTGCGATCGAGGTGCTGGTTGAACTGTGCGATCAAGTCGCGCATAAACCCCGGGGGTTCCACTCAAAATCTCCCGCCGTCTGTACTTGAAGCAATAACTCTTTCGTGGAGCGCGGTCGTAGTATAGCCGAGGTTGTCCCACTTGAACCCCGAGATTTTCGACCGGCTCTTCGTTATCTAAATTCTCGAGAAACATATCTACAAGAGCTGATTTACGCGTAAGATAGTGACTGCCTTGGAAGGCCCTCGTAGACGGACTTCGTAGACGAAGTTGCGAGCACCTGTTCGTGAGGGGTCGGCCAAGTGTCGGCGATTGACGCGCGCTCGAGAAAGGCCGATCTCTTTGGACTGGTCTCTGTGAATTGGTCTTTTGAATTGGTCTTCTGTGAATAGGTGTCTGTGAGCCGTAAAAACTGATTGCCGAGACGCTGCCGCCCCCGGAGGTTCGTCCCGGGCTTCTTTCGAAGCTTTTACCCTCGTTCGGGCTCTTGCAGGCGTCATCTCTCGCGTTCACTTGAGCGCGTCAGCTGGTCGTCTGCGTTTAATACGGTTGCGAGTGATACTTCAGTGTTGATGCCAATGATCGCTAGCTCTCACCGATGTTTCGTGCGATTCGTTTTCGCCACCTGCCATAATCACGTCGTGAGTGTTTCCCTCGCATTGATCCTCTCGGGAAGCACGCTTCTGGCACAAGACAAGGTGGACGAGAGTTTCGGACTGACGTTGTCGACCGCAGACTTCTCGCTGCAGCTCGGTCAACGTGTAGTTTTTCCTCAAGAGAATGTCTTCTCTATTCCCCTCTATCTCAGCAGTTCCGAAGAAGTGTCTGGCTGGTTTACCAGCCTATCGTACGACGCTTCGATTCTCGAACTCACCGGGGTCATCCTCGCGGAAACCG